>CANRZC010000136.1 GCA_947644185.1 uncultured Acetatifactor sp. | reverse complement strand
TTGTGTTGTAAATATATTTGTGATAGTTTTTATTTCTATTGCAGATAATATCTATATAAAAAATGCAGGTCAGGAGGTATTCATATGCAGATTACAATTAGAGAACCCGGAAGCGCAATCACTCATTTCATTGGCATGATGATGGCTGTATTCGCCACAATTCCACTGTTAGTCAAGGCAGGCATCTCATCGGGAGGCGCAACCTTCATTGCCATGGCCATCTTCATGGCCAGCATGATACTGCTCTATGGTGCCAGTGCCACCTACCATTGTGTCAATCTAGCTGGAAAATATCTTCGCATCTTCCGCAAGCTGGACCATATGATGATCTTCGTGCTCATCGCCGGCTCCTATACGCCAGTGTGTCTGATTGTGCTGGGAGGAGAACTGGGATATACCTTGTTGGCACTGGTCTGGGGCATTGCGCTGGCAGGTATGCTGATCAAGGCCTTTTGGATCACCTGTCCTAAATGGTTTTCCTCTGGGATCTATATTGCCATGGGCTGGGTGTGCGTGTTGGTGTTTGGCAGGCTGTTTGACACCCTGTGCACGGCTGCCTTCCTCTGGCTGCTGGCAGGTGGCATCATCTATACTGTGGGCGGCATTATCTACGCGCTAAAGCTGCCTCTGTTCAATTCTAAACACAAGGAGTTCGGGTCTCACGAAGTGTTCCATCTCTTTGTCATGGCGGGAAGTATCTGCCATTTTATCTTTATGTATTGTTATGTGGCCTAAAAGTGTGAGAAGAAGTTCTAGGTCTGCAAAGTACGCAGACCAAGAACTTCTAGGCTCGCAAGCGAATGAATTCGCTTTTGCAAGCCAGTCTCACACGGAAGAATGCCAAGTGCAGGCATTCTTCCAGGTTTGCACCAATAGGTTGGCATTTCCATATTAATCCTCATATCCGTTGGGATTGTTCTTCTGCCATCTCCAGGAATCCTCGCACATCTCGCGGATGCCTCTTTTTGCCTCCCATCCCAGCTCTTCCTTGGCAAGGCTGGCATCTGCGTAGCAGGTGGCTATGTCTCCGGCACGTCTCGGCTTAATGGCATAGGGGATCTTTATGCCGTTGGCTTCCTCAAAGTTCTTGACAATGTCCAGCACACTGTAGCCCACGCCGGTGCCCAGATTATAAATCTTTAAGCCCGCCTTCTCCTCAATCTTTTTCAGCGCCTTCACATGTCCCACCGCCAGGTCTACTACATGGATATAGTCTCGCACACCTGTGCCGTCAGGGGTATCATAATCGTCCCCAAAGACTCCTAGCTGTGGCAGTTTGCCCACCGCCACCTGGGTGATATAAGGCATCAAATTGTTGGGGATGCCGTTGGGATTCTCGCCCATGGTGCCGCTCTTGTGGGCGCCAATGGGATTGAAATAGCGCAGCAGAATCACATTCCACTCATTGTCCGCTTTCTGAATATCCGAGAGAATCTGCTCCAGCATGGATTTGGTCCAGCCGTATGGATTGGTGCACTGTCCCTTGGGGCAATCCTCTGTGATGGGGATGACGGCAGGATTGCCATATACAGTGGCGCTGGAGGAGAAAATAATGTTCTTCACCCCATGCTCTCTCATGACATCCACCAAAGTCAGTGTTCCTGCAATATTGTTCTCATAGTATTCCCAGGGCTTCTGTACAGACTCGCCCACTGCCTTCAGCCCTGCAAAGTGGATAACCGCGTCGATGTCCTCTTTGGAGAAGATTTCATGCAAAGCTTCCCTGTCTAGGATGTCCGCTTTATAAAAGGGCACCTTCTCGCCTGTGATTGCCTCCACTCTCTGAAGGGATTTCTCGCTGGAATTGCACAGATTATCCAGCACCACTACCTCATAGCCTGCCTGCTGAAGCTCTACTACTGTGTGGCTGCCGATGAACCCAGCGCCGCCTGTCACCAAAATCTTCATAGCATCCTCTTTTCCGCACGGGCTTCCAGGCCATTCCCTGTGAAAGAAATTTTATGGCAGGGAATGGCTACTGGCAACCATGCTTTTGTGATATTTGTTTTCTTTACACTATTAGATTACTCGAAAAATCCTTTTTTCTCAATATTTATATGTTGCATGAATCTGTCGAAATGTTATAATGCCACACCATTTTGGCGCAATAGCTCCCTGGCGCTTTCCACAGAGTCGATACCTGTCTTATTCTTGATGGGCGCAAATTCCTTCTCCCGCACCACCTCAAAGGGCAGACAGCTTCCCATCTGATGAATCATATCCAATATCAAATTCTCGAATTTATAGCCATTGGGGGTCTGGGGCTTTATGAGCGCTCCCGTTTCGTCAAGGTAAGGAATCTTCTTCTCCACCACATGGAGGGGCAGGCTCTGGGCTACAATCCGCTCCAGCTCCTCCACATTGAACAAATAGTTTAAAATCACGCCAAAATGGTAGGCTGGCTTTCCCTGGGCATCCTTTGCCGCCATCAGTTCCTCTGTCATATCATAGTATTCCACAATGGACGGCCTGCCATCTTCCAGACAGATAGCCCCCACCTTCTCGTCCGGTGTGACCTTTGCCACCACCTTCGCGCCTGCCACACATTCCTTTTGGATGGTGGCTCCCACAAAACAAGGATCCGCAATCTTTTGCAGTACATTGTCCACCGCAAAGGCATTCAGCCACGCAATCCCCTCTGCGTGGATCAAATCCAATAGCCCGGCCTCCTTCAACGAAATAAACCATCCGCCGTTTCCATTGGGAGAGCTGGCCATCTTGCCCTTTTCCTCCAGATATACTTTGCCCTCATAGTCCACTGCCAGCGCCATTTTCTGCTGGAAGAAATGCACATATTCCCCCTTGTAGCCAAAGAAATCATGGGCTTTTAGGAACTTTACGGTAGCCTCATGATTCTTGTCGCTGGTCATCACAAACAGATGAATCCATGTGTGGGTCTGTCGAACCACCTCCATCAGATTATTCACCAGGCATTGGAAAATATACAGTTCCCTGGAGATGCCAATATTATACACGCCTTTTGGTTCGTCGGAGCCCAGCCTGGTACCCATGCCACCTGCCAAAAGCACTGCTCCTACCTTGCCTGCCTGTATGGCTTCGATTCCAGTGGCTGTGAAGGATTCCCGGTTGGCCTCAATTTCCGGAAGCTCCATAGCCGCTAACGGCGTGATGACGCCCCGTTCCAGCAGCTCCTCCTGATGCTTGCAGGCAGCCAGTATGTCCATGTCAGAGCCCTCTATCTGCTCCAGCAGCTCTGCCTGCCCGGCGGAGGACAGCGTGTCATAGTATTTCAGGACATGCTCCTGACCGTATTTTTCCAGTTTTTCCTTTGCCTGTGCCAATGTCATGCTCATATCTCTTCTTCCTTTCTCCTGGCGCATAATGCGCTATTGCGTAGTTTCACTATACCAGAATTTTCCCTGAAAATCTATATGAAAATCCACTCTGCCTTCCGGGCCTGAAAACGTTACCGCCTTTTATATCTGCCGTCTATGTATTTGCTCTCCCATACGGGATCCCTGTAGGTAGAATACTCCGACATCTGACAGCCATGGCACAAATCGTCTGCCATCTCCAAGATGATATCCCGCAATTCCAGATGTCGCTTCCATTTTTCTTCAATGGCGCTGTATCCCAACCAGGCCCCCAGGATATTCCCCGTGACCGCGCCTGTGGAGTCGCTGCCTCCGCTGTGATTCACGGCAGCTATGACCCCCTTTGAAAAATCCGAATATTATACTCCCTGTCCACGTTCCTATTCTCCCTTCCTTTCCAAAAGACGAAAGCCCCCGGCTGCCCTCAAAGCTCCAAATCCCGGAAAAAGCCCAGTTCTCTTCCGCGCCGCTCCCCCATATATTTGAGGAAAAAGGCTTTCATCTCCGGATTTTCCTCCCCGATGTCCGTCAGGATTTCGCCCAAATTGTCCTCTGTGATACAGCCAAGTTCGGCAAAAAGGCTGTAATACTCCCGGTGGCTGCCATGCTCCTGCCGGACCACCTGCCAGGTCTCTTCCGTGGCCCGGCCTTTGGTCAGACTTCTCAGGTACTGCTCCAGTTCTTCCCTCAGGGAGGGGCTTAAGCCCTGGGGATGGAGGAGGCGCAGGAACGCCAGCCTCACTTTGACCTTTCGTCTGGCCTCCATGAATTCCTCCAGATCCATGCCGATGTAGTCCTCCTCGCCGTAGACGGACTGACTGATGTACCCTTCCGAATCCGAAGTCCGCAATACGGAAAGCAGCCGGATATCCCACTGCTCCAGCCATGCCTGGCTTCCCACTGCTGGCAGGTCCAACAGATAGTAGGCATCCAGCATGGTCACGGCAGCCGCCAAAAGCTCCCTGCACGAAGCGCTGTCAGAATCCCTTACCGCAATCCGCTCCAAATTCCCGCAATCTTTCAAAATTGCTCTTCCGAAGCGTACCCTGCGGCCGGGAAAGGAAAGCTCCCGCAGGCTGTCACAGTGGGCAAAGGCCCAATCCCCCACCTCCTCCACACTGTCGGGGAGCACAATGCTGCACAGGCTTTTCCGGCTCAAAAAAGCCTTTCTGTCTATGACAGCCACCGGATATCCCTCTATCTGGGACGGCACCGCCAGACTCGTCTCAAAGCCCTCAAAGCCCGTGACAATGGCCTTTTCCTTCTCTATCCTGAAGCGGATGGTTCCATTTTCCATGTCTAATCGCTTTTCCGTCATTATTTACACTTCCTGTCATGCCGCCTGCAGCCGCACATACCCATCTCATAAGTTACAAATCCAGTATAACACAGCTCACTTTTTGCCACAACTTCTTTTGCCTGCACCTCCAATCTAATCCTCAAAAACGTCGTGCTTTAAGGTCCGGATTGTGCTATACTGAACTTGCTTCGAAGCAATACCAACAAAAAGGGAGGCAGGGCAGGATGAATCCATATATTCTAATCTGGTCCATCTGTACCTATGTGGAAAACCATGTACGGGAAGATATTCCTATGGAAGAAATCGTCCGGCAGACAGGGTTCTCGCTGGCACATATCCGAGATGTATTCCGGACATGCACCGGGAAGCCACTGGCCCGGTATATTCAGGAGCGCAGAATTGCCAATGCTGCACAGGATCTTCTGTACACGGACCAGAAAATCATCGATATCGCCATGGGCTACGGGTACTCTAGCCGAACCGTATTTTCCCGGGCCTTTCTGCGATACACGGGTTATACACCCTCGGATTTTAGAATTTGTCGTCCCGCATTGACCCCGGTACGTCTCTGCGCAGGTGTCTTTGGCGTAGGACTGCCGTTTAGAAATTCCAATCAAATTGAATCCTGTTAGGAAAGGAACCGAAGCTATGGAACATCAAAACACCACAATTTTATACAATGTCCCCAAAGTCGCTTACGGCATGGAGGGCTGTACCCCATTTCCCATGAGCCTCCATGCCTGTGCAAGATATCTGGGTGTGCAGGCAGACTATACCCAGATAATGGCCCAGAGCGGCGCAGCATTTCGGCTGACCTGGGACACCTCCTGCTGGAATGGCGGCAATGTAGATGCCCTTTTTGCCTTTGACCAGCCTCATAAGCTATTTGTCTGTGGCATGCGCGCCATTGGCCGAAGTCTAAAGCTGCTGGAGCGCACACCAGACACAGGGAAAGAGGAGTTCAAAGCCTTTATCCGGGAGGAAATCGATTCAGGGCACCCTGTGATCGCCCTGGGCATCATTGGCCCGCCAGAGGCCTGTGTCATAGCAGGCTATAGAGAAGGGGGTGAGACCCTCCTGGGCTGGAACTGTTTTCAGGAATACCCGGAATATCAAAACTCTGTACAGATAGAGACCAATGGGTATTTTGTAACCAGCAATTGGTGGGAGAATCCAGAAACACAAGCTCTGATTGCCACAGGAGCTCCTGCGGCTGTCCCCTTTTCTTTGAAGGAGGCTCTGGAAATTGCCACGGAGGTGTTAGCAGGCAGAATGTGCGACTCTTACGCCAAAGGGCTCCTGGCCTATGATGCCTGGAAGGAGGCGCTTCTATGCCACAAGGATTTCCCCCAGGATGCAGTCTTCCCCATACTGGTAGAGCGTATGATGTGTCACGGAGATGCCATGGACTGTCTCTCTGACGGAAGGCTTCATGGGGCAAAATATCTGCGCCGATTGGCTGGAAAATATCCCACTTACGCAGAGTCGCTACAGGCTGCAGCCCAGGAATTTGAGAAAATTGTTGACATCATTTGGAAGGAAATGATTCCCATTTTGGGCGGATGGGAGCGGGGTGAAAAGCAGATCCGGAAACTGGCAGATCCCAAAAATCGCCAGCTGTTCGCAGCCCAGATTGACCGCATGAAGGCCCATGACAAACAGGCCTATTCCTATCTGTGTCAGCTGCTCCAGACACTGTCATAGACTCTATTTTTGTCCTATAGATAGCCCTTTTTCCTGTCCTGGAGGCACATTTCCTTCTGGACAGGAAAAAAGGGCTATGCTATTATGGGAGGAAGAAAAATAATCTTGCTGGAACTATCTCTAATCTGCGAATTGGGAATCGTATAATC
>CANRZC010000135.1 GCA_947644185.1 uncultured Acetatifactor sp. | reverse complement strand
AGCTGCCGCCCAAGCTGCGGCTGGAGATCATGGGGAATCTGCGCAGGGAGATGATTGAGATCTACAGCGGCAGGAACATTTATTGATGGGATGCAATCATGACAATATTTGAACGGGGCGAAGAGCTTCAGGCAATGAGATACAGGGCAGAGAAGCAGCTGCAGGGCAGGGAAGCGTTCTGCTTAGAGAGAGGGATGGAAAATGGGGCAGCATGACCAGGAAAGAGCGCCTATCTATGAGGCGTTGGAGGCATTTCGCGGGGAGCGGATCGTACCCTTTGACGTGCCAGGACACAAAAGAGGCCAGGGCAATCCAGAGCTGACAAAGCTTTTAGGAAAGCAATGTATGTCCATCGATGTGAACTCTATGAAGTCTCTGGACAATCTGTGCCATCCCATCTCTGTCATCAAGGAGGCGGAGGAGCTGGCAGCGGATGCCTTCGGGGCGGCCCAGGCCTTTTTGATGGTAGGGGGAACCACCTCCTCTGTGCAGAGCATGGTGCTGAGTGTGTGCAAAAAGGGAGACAAGATTATCCTGCCCAGAAATGTCCACAGAAGCGTCATCAACGCTCTGGTGCTCTGCGGTGCCATCCCCATCTATGTGAACCCAGACATGGATGCCAGCCTTGGCATTGCGCTGGGCATGAAGGTGTCACAGGTGGAAAGGACCATTTTAGAATACCCGGACGCTGTGGCAGTGCTGGTAAACAATCCCACCTACTACGGGATTTGCTCGGACCTAAAGAGCATTGTAAAATTGGCCCATGGACATGGCATGAAGGTGCTGGTGGACGAGGCCCACGGGACTCACTTTTATTTTGGAGAAAATATGCCGCTGTCTGGCATGGCAGCCGGCGCAGACATGGCTTCTGTGAGCATGCACAAATCCGGGGGAAGTCTGACCCAGAGCTCTTTTCTACTCCTGGGGCCAGATATGAATGCTGGCTATGTGCGGCAAATTATCAATCTGACTCAGACTACAAGCGCCTCTTACCTTCTGCTGGCCAGCCTGGACATCTCCCGCCGCAATCTGTTTTTGCGGGGAAAGCAGGAGTTTGCCAAGGTGATGGCGTTAGCAGAGTATGCCAGGAGAGAAATCAATGACATAGGCGGCTATTACGCGTATACCAGGGAGCTTGTGAATGGGGACAGCATTTTTGACTTTGATGGGACAAAGCTGACCGTGAATACTTTGGGAATAGGGCTGGCTGGCATTGAGGTCTATGACCTGCTCCGGGACGAGTACGATATTCAGATGGAATTGGGCGATATTGCCAATGTGCTGGCATACATCTCCATCGGGGACAGAGAACGGGACACTGAGCGATTGATTGGAGCCTTGGAGGAAATTAAGCGAAAATACAGCAGGCAGAATGCGAATCTATATACCCAGGAATATGTGGAGCCCAAAGTGGTGGTGTCACCCCAGAGCGCCTTCTACGCGGAGAAAGAGTCGCTGCCTCTGCAAGAGACCATAGGGCGGATTTGCAGCGAGTTCGTCATGTGCTATCCGCCAGGGATCCCCATTCTGGCCCCAGGGGAGCAGGTCACAAAAGAGATTTTAGAGTACATTGTCTACGCAAAGGAAAAGGGCTGTTCTATGACTGGGCCTGAGGATGCGGAGATTGAGAGGTTGAATGTTTTGCTGATATAGCATTTGGAACACAGAGGAGGTGTAAGGATGGAGTTATGGTTTTCGGAGCTGCACACGCCTAATGTAAAGCTTTCTATCCAGGTGGACAGGCAGCTGTATGGAGGAGAGAGTGCATTTCAGCGGATTGATGTGTTTGAGTCTCCAGAGTTTGGGCGCTTTTTGACTTTGGACGGCTACATGATGCTGACAGAGAAGGACGAATTTATCTACCATGAGATGATGGTTCATGTGCCTATGGCAGTGCATCCCCATGTGAAAAGGGTACTGGTCATCGGGGCAGGAGACGGGGGCGTAGTCAGAGAGCTGGTCAAATACCCTGAGATAGAAGGCATTGACCTGGTGGAGATTGATGAGCAGGTGGTTTCGGTGTGCCGGGAGTATCTGCCCAAAGTATCCTGCGGGCTGGGAGATCAGCGGGTTCACATCTTTTATGAGGATGGGATGCGGTTCGTGCGGCAGAAGGCGGACATGTATGATCTGATCATCGTAGATTCCACAGACCCCTTTGGACCGGGGGAGGGTCTTTTTACAAAAGAATTCTATGGAAATTGTTACAAGGCCCTGAGGGAGGATGGCATTATGGTGAACCAGCATGAGAGCCCCTTCTATGAGGCGGATGCCAAAGCCTGTATGCGGGCCCACAAGCGCATAGTGGAGAGCTTTCCCATCAGCCGGGTGTACCAGGCCCACATTCCCACCTACCCTTCTGGCCATTGGCTGTTTGGCTTTGCCTCCAGAAGATACCATCCGGTGCACGACATGGACGGGGAGCGCTGGCTTGCCAGGGGGCTGGAGACCAGGTACTATACGCCTAGGCTGCATGTAGGTGCTTTCTGCCTCCCGGCCTATGTGGAGAGTCTGCTGCGGAAGGTGGAGATACATGAGGCGTAGGGAAAATTAATTCACAAAAATTAATGGAGAGAAAGAAAATGTCAAAAATACTAATCATCGGCTGTGGGGGCGTGGCGTCTGTGGCCATCCAGAAATGTGCGAAGAAGGCGGATGTATTTTCCGAAATCTGCATTGCCAGCCGCACAGTATCCAAATGCCAGGCCCTGAAAGAGAAGCTAGAGGGCACTACCAAAGCAAAGATCACTACCGCTCAGGTGGACGCGGACAGGGTGGAGGAGCTGATTGCCCTGATCAACAGGGAGCAGCCAAAGGCTGTGCTGAATCTGGCGCTGCCCTATCAGGATCTGACCATCATGGACGCCTGTCTGGCCTGTAAGGTTGACTACATTGACACCGCCAACTATGAGGCGGAGGATACCCAGGATCCCACCTGGCGGGCAATTTATGAAAAGCGATGCAGGGAACAGGGCTTTACCGCATACTTTGACTATTCCTGGCAGTGGGCTTATCAGGAACGCTTTGAGAAGGCCGGCATCACAGCTCTGCTGGGCAGCGGATTTGACCCGGGCGTCACCAGCGTCTTTACCGCCTATGCCCAGAAGCATTATTTTGATGAGATTCATCAGATTGATATAATGGATTGCAATGGAGGCGATCACGGGTATCCCTTTGCCACCAATTTCAACCCGGAGATCAACTTAAGAGAGGTGTCCGCCAACGGCTCCTACTGGGAAGACGGCCACTGGGTGGAGACAAAGCCCATGGAGATCAAAAGGGAGTACGATTTTCCCCAGGTGGGGAGGAAGGACATGTATTTGCTGCACCATGAGGAGATTGAGTCCCTGGCAAAAAACATTCCGGGCATTAGGCGGATACGCTTTTTTATGACCTTTGGCGCCAGCTATCTGACCCATATGAAATGTCTGGAGAATGTAGGAATGCTGCGGACAGATCCGGTGATGTTTGAGGGCCGAGAGATCGTTCCCATTCAATTTCTGAAGACATTGCTGCCGGATCCTGCCTCCCTGGGCCCTCGGACCGTAGGCAAGACCAACATTGGCTGCATATTTACCGGGGTGAAGGATGGCAAGGAGAAATCCATCTATATTTATAATGTATGCGACCATCAGGCGTGCTACAGAGAGCTGGGGTCCCAGGCCATTTCATACACCACCGGCGTGCCCGCTATGATCGGCGCCATGCTGGTGCTGAATGGCACCTGGAAGAAGCCTGGTGTGTTCAATGTGGAGGAGTTCGACCCGGATCCTTACATGGAAGCCCTGAATCAATATGGCCTGCCCTGGGTGGTGGAGGAGAATCCGGTGCTGGTGGAGTAACTTGTTGGCTCTAAAGTCTATGGATAAGCCTGGGGGTGCCGGACGCCGAAGGAGGACGCCGGGACTGCCGCCCGTGGATAAGTCTGCCGGGGCCATCCGTCAGGAAGCGCCTATGGATGGAAATTCCAGGTGAGGAGAGAGCAAAGTGCTTCTGCCACTCTCCTTGCCTGCTCTTCACATTTTTCCCTGGCTTGTGTGACTGCCTGGCGCTTTGCCAGCTCTTCCTCCCGGGCTCGTTCCAGAGCCTGTGCCTTCTCCTGCTCCAGATCCGCCAGAGAATATCCCTCTTTTAAGATTGTCACTGTAAAAGTATCATCCACCCTATCTCTGACCAGCTGCCACATTTCCTGCTGTAGCGCCTGGTCTGTAGCCTGCCAGGCCTGGAATCTGGCCAGAATCTGTTCCTGGGTATAGGTAGCCCGCTGCATGGTGATATCCACCCACATATTGCGATAGGATACGGTGTTTTGGTGGCGCTGCTTGCTCAGGGTATGGACCCGCTCCATGGCAGCCTGCTGGGGATGGGTGTCTATAGTGGCAAGGTCTATGCCCTCCCCGAGCTCTTTCCCCTGAAACAGGCCTAGCAGATTCTCTCCCAGAAATACATTGTAAGAACATGTCTCCTGCAACCCTTCTACCACAAAAGGCTTTCCATACATCCGCGCAGCCTCTCTGTAAAATGCCTGAAAATCCTTCACCTCCTGGGCGGCTGCTATGGGCAGCGCCTCTGAATGCAAGAGGCCAGTCATGCCTATTTCGCCCAGATACACATCTGTCAGTTCCTCACGGAGAGCTTGTACTTCGCCCTGCTTAGACACAGAGAGCTCTGAGAGCGGTTCAGCGTCCAACCCCTGGGCCTGCAAAATGTAATAGGCAAGCAGCCTGTGCCCTGTGGCATTGGGGTGAATGCAGTCCGTGGTCAGCGTATTGCGCTTATCCTCCTGCTGGATTTGCTCTGTCAGCGCAGCCATGTCTCCATGGTAATTTAGATAGGCCACGCCCCACTGCTTTGTCTTTGCGTCCAAAACCTCCAGATACTCTAGCAGTTTGTCCTCATAGGTCCAGCGCATGTTGCCATTTCCATCATAATTCATGGCACAATATTGATCGCAGATAGGCGGAGAAAGCAGTAGGATATCGCTGCTGTCTATTCCCCCTGCGGTGAGCTTTCCGATGAGCGCCTCCAGATTGGCGGTGTACTCCTCTGCAGAATTCTGTAAAATGGCCTCGTTGGTACCCAGCATGATGACAGCTTTATTGAGCCCACGGAAAGCGGGATCCGCATCATAGAGGTTTAACATATCACAGGTGCGATGCCCCTCAGCCCCCAGATTGCGAAATTCTATGTGCTCCTCAGGAAAGCGGCTCAGATAATACTGCTCTAAAATTTCCACATAACCCAGAGGGCGGTATACCACATGAGTGATACTGTCACCGATAAAGCCAACTATATCCCCGTCTTCAAATCGGGGATAAATTTCTTCGGAAGCCTCCGCTTTCATGCCCATTCCCAGGCAGAGGCAGGTGCACAGTAGCAGAAATTGGACCAATGATTTTGGATTTTTCATTTGATTCCTCGCTTTTGTAGGGAAAGGCCCCAGACTGTTTTCTTGAGATTGCATTCTAAGGATACAAAGGCCCGGAATGCAATCTTTTCATGTACATGGCAAGACAGCGTGGATCGGCTGTTGGGCATGCCCGCTTATATGCTCTGCAGAAACTGTTCCAGGCTCTCTGCCCGTTTGGCCAGTCGGAGCCAGCTATCCAGGACAGATAAGTCTGTCTCGGCCAGGACTCGCTGCTTCGCCTCCTCTGGCACAGGACCGAAATCCTCCAGCAGGATCAGGATGCTGGCTGCCTTGCTTTTTGACACAATGCACTGTCTGTTTTGAATCAGGGCCTCCTGATACCAGTTATCCAGTGTGCGCAGATTGGTCTCCCTCAAAATGCGCTTCCTCTCCTCTTCGGAAATCTCCTGAGTCTCCTGCAGAAGCATGAGGAGGTCATCTGCCTTACTCTCCGCCTTAAGCATCCTCTCAATCTCATAACTCTTCATATATGCCAGCCCCACTTCTCTGTCTGATTTTACTTCCGTCACCATCTGATGCAGTTTGGCAAGTTTCGAAGACTTGACGTTCTCGGCGGTGGAATGCTCCATGTACCGAGCTAGCTGTTGCAGCTCCTCCGGAGGGTCGCCCTCTGTCCCTTTTGTGTAGAGGAATACAGTCCTTGCTCCATCCTCATAGGGGAGTTCCGGCATCTCCAGGCAGCGGTTTCCTATGGTGTATATCATCCGCCCCCGCCCGCCGTGGGTCCCGGCAGTCTCCCCGTACCAGGATTTCTGCGGTATGACCGTGAGATTACGGATCTTTCGCTGCAGGATGCACTCTAAGATGTAGCGAGCAGCTTCCACACCGTAGGTTTTGTGGACGGCCAGGCTGTATGCCAGAAAATCATCCACCAGGTTCATGTCTTCCAGTTTCTTCATCTTACCTCCTATTCTGGACAGGAGGTATAGCCCATGCCAGAAGCTCCTGCCCTTTGTTTTGTAAATGGTTTCAAAAGCATAGAGTTTCTGAAAAAAGCGAAAGATGTTAGAATTGCATCAATGGATTCAAGAAATATATGCTTTATAGATATAGGATACCATATTCCTTCGCGATG
>CANRZC010000134.1 GCA_947644185.1 uncultured Acetatifactor sp. | reverse complement strand
CTGCCATGAGTTTCCGTCCTTTAGCCGGTGTGGAGAAGTCGGGCGACAGGCTGCATGCGAGACGTCAGATGCTGAAGGTCCTGTATTCCGTGGTATATGTTCCCACTGAAGCTGCTGGTCGCAAGAGGAATACCAAGGAGATTGACTTGGTAGCAAAGCTTTTTGATGAGTATGGGCAGAAATACGCTGACCGCAAAGGCGGTTATACCAGAATCATCAAGAAGGGTCTCCGCAAGGGCGATGCCGCTATGGAAGTCATTCTGGAACTTGTGTAAATGTGAAGAAAAGAAAAGGGACAGGGAGCCAATGGGAAGTCATTGGTTCCCTTTTTAAAAAGGTGCGATAATGAAATTGCTTCGGTATGACAGGGAAGACGTAAAGAAGACTCTGGATATGGCCTGGCCTGCAATTTTGGAATCTTTTTTCGCAGCATTTGCAGGCCTGGTAGATTCTCTAATGGTGAGTTCTATGGGATCCTATGCAGTGGCTGCGGTAGGGCTGACTACCCAGCCCAAATTTGTGGGCTTGTCGCTGTTCATCGCTGCTAATGTATCTATCTCTGCACTGGTGGCCAGACGAAAAGGGCAAGGCAAGCGAGAGGAGGCAAACCAGATTTTTGCCACTTTCCTTGTATTTATTGTGGCTATGTCCATTCTTATCAGTGTCCTTATGGTCACATTGGCGGATCCGATCATACGTCTGTGCGGATCTGAGGAGGCCACTCATGACAGCGCGGTATTGTACTTTAAGATTATCATGGGTGGAATGATTTTCAATTGTATCCAGATGGGGATCAATTCCGCCCAGCGAGGCGCTGGCAACACGCGCATCACAATGCGCACCAATTTGGTATCCAATACAGTGAACATTGTGTTCAATTACCTATTGATTCAAGGGCATTTTGGATTTCCAGCTCTGGGTATCAAGGGAGCAGCTCTTGCCACTGTGCTGGGAACGGTTGTATCTAGCGTTATGAGCATTCTGTCTGTATGGAAGAGCGACAATTTTGTCAGCATTCCCTATATCATAAAGGAACGGATAAAACCAGCTATAGAGGCGCTGAAAAATATTATCAAAGTGGGGTACAGTGTCTTTGCTGAGCAGCTGCTGATGCGAATAGGCTTTATGCTGACAGCGATTATGGCAGCGAACCAGGGAACTGCAGCCATGGCAGCACATCAGGTAGGCATGAATATCATGGGCCTGTCATTTTCCTTTGGAGATGGTCTCCAGGCCACTGCGGTGGCTTTGATTGGGTACAGCTTAGGGGCGAAACAGCCGGAGCGGGCAAAGCAGTATGGCAAAACCTGCCGAATGATTGGCAGTGTGATTTCCGTGGTGTTGGCCATGGTATATTTCTTCGGAGCCAGGGCATTAATGGAATTGTTCTTTGCAGAGGAAGAGATTGTAGAGATTGGCATCAGCATCATGCACATTATCATATTCGTGGTCATCCTGCAGATTGCACAGGTAATCTATATGGGATGCCTGCGGGGGGCAGGAGATACTCTGTATACAGCCATTGCCTCTACCATCAGCGTTACCCTGGTAAGGACCTTCGGATCCTATTTCTTCGGGTATGTGCTAGGATTTGGAATTACGGGTATCTGGGTGGGAGTCATTGCGGATCAGCTCTCCCGATTTATCCTTGCCAGCATCCGATTTCGGCAGGGGAAATGGACAGAGATTAAAATATAGGACAAAGGAATTCTCAGAGGGTTTTCTGGAAATGCTGGTAATCCTTTACATTGTTCCAGTTGCCGCCCCAAGTAAAGCCGTGCTGAATGAAAAGCTTGTAGCATAAGTCCTCCTCATCAATTTTATAGGGAAAGCTTGCATCTCTGTCAGCATAGGGTATGGCGGAGGAAGGAGACACTTTTTCACTGTCATCCTCTCCATAGGTAATATAAGGATTGTACAGGGGATTGATGTCCACAGCCAGCCCAAAGGCATGGGCGGATAGGCGCTCGGTGCCATCTACTGTGCGGTAATTGAAACAGCAGGTATTGTTGGCTTCCATGGAGGCCATATCATTGCCCTCATATACATCGATTAGTAGAACGCTTTCCAGCTGATATGCATTCTCGTAAAGCTCCTGAAAGATTTCTACCAGGTCAGCAGCGATGGCTTCATGACATACCAGCTCTCCTTCCACAGATTGCCCGTCAAAGTTGTAATGGAGAATGTGTACATATTTGAGCTGGTCGAAGGTGATTTCCGGCGCAGAGTCAGCTGCTTCTGTGGCAGGATAAGAGATTCCTGTCATATACCGCCGTAGATTGTCGGAGACAGGCTCATAATAAAAGTCTTCATTTTGGGAGATACGTTGTTCTAGTTGACTGTTGCCATTTAGAGAGGCACCAATCAGGGCAGTCTGGTGCCCAGGGCTTGGGGACGGGCTTTGGGAGGCATGGTTGTTATCTGGAGATGGGATGGAGACAATGGCGTCGTCCTCAGGCTCCAGGGAAGGCTCTGGAGTGGGGGCTAGAGTGGGCTCCGAAGTGGCTTCTACGCCAGAGGCGTCTGTGCCTTTGTTAAGCGCAGCATATTCGCTGAGGCTCATGGCATTTTTGCCGAACAATTTACTTAGACTGGTTGCAATGACTATGATAGCGGCTAAAGTGGCTACCATCTTCCAAATTTTTTCTCTATCCATAAAAGGGAATCCTCTCTGCTTCTTTTGCTTCTTACAGAATAGCACAGGAGAAAGGTTTTGTAAATCAATGCCAGGGATGGATTTTGTCTTGTAATCATTCTCAGTATTTAATATAATGTGAAGTGTGGACTCCGCGACTGTGCCCATGGATGAAAGGAAGATGGAAGAGTATGGGAATCATTCAGACAAAGGACCTGGTATTTGAATATGTCAGGCGTGATGAAGAGGGAAATGTAGAGGGCTTCACCACAGCTGTGGACAATGTGAATCTGGACATCCAGCCAGGGGAGTTCATTGCCATTTTGGGCCATAATGGCTCCGGGAAATCCACTTTGGCCAAGCATATCAATGCCATTCTAAACCCTACAGAGGGGACAGTCTGGGTGGACGGAATGGATACTGCAAAAACGGAGCATATCTGGGACATCCGCCAGACTGCAGGCATGGTATTCCAGAACCCGGACAACCAGATCATCGGACAGGTGGTGGAGGAGGATGTGGGGTTTGGACCAGAGAATATGGGTGTTCCCACCAAGGAAATCTGGGAGCGGGTGGAGGAGAGCTTAAAGGCTGTAGGGATGTATGAATATCGAAAGCATTCCCCCAACAAGCTTTCCGGTGGACAGAAGCAACGGGTGTCTATTGCCGGTGTCTTGGCCATGCATCCCAAATGCATTGTTCTGGATGAGCCCACTGCCATGCTGGATCCCAAAGGCCGTAAGGAGGTCATAAGGGCAGTGCGTGCTCTGAACCAGGTGGAGGGGATTACCGTGGTGCTCATCACACATTATATGGAAGAGATCATTCATGCGGACCGAGTGTTCGTTATGGATAGTGGCAGGATTGCCATGGAGGGCACGCCCAGGGAAATTTTTTCTCAGGTGGACAAGCTGAAGAGGCTGCGATTGGATGTGCCCCAGGTGACACTTTTGGCCCATGAGCTGCAAAAACAGGGAGTCAGGCTGCCAGACGGGATTTTGACAGTGGAGGAGCTGGTGGAGGCCCTGAGCAAAATCAGGTGATTTAGAAATAGAAACTGCTCAGACAGATTAGAGGTAACCATATGTCGATTATTCTGGATCATGTAAACTATATTTATGGGGAGGACGGTCCTCTGGCAGTAAAAGCGCTGGACGATGTGTGCCTACAGATTTCCGATGGTGAGTTTGTGGGCATTATTGGACATACAGGGTCCGGGAAGTCCACACTGGTACAGCATATGAATGGCTTGCTGAAAGCTACCTCCGGCCATATCTATTTTAACGGGGAAGATATCTATGACAAGGATTTTCAGATGAAGAAGCTGCGCAGCAAGGTGGGATTAGTCTTCCAGTATCCAGAGCATCAGCTCTTTGAGATAGATGTATTCACTGATGTGTGTTTTGGGCCCAAAAATCTGGGCATGGACAAAAAAGAAGCAGAGCTGAAGGCTTTTGACGCCCTGCGCAAGGTAGGATTGCCTACAGAGTTGTATTACCAATCTCCCTTTGAGCTTTCAGGTGGACAGAAGCGTCGCGTGGCCATTGCCGGTGTGCTGGCCATGGCGCCAGAGGTGTTGATACTGGACGAGCCCACTGCGGGCCTAGACCCCAAAGGCCGGGATGAGATACTGCAACAGATCAGGCAGCTACAAAAGCAGACCAATATGACCATCCTATTGGTGTCCCACAGTATGGAGGATGTGGCGGAATATGTGGACAGAATCATTGTCATGAATAAAGGCAAGGTCATGTATGACCAGGTTCCCAGAGAGGTATTCTCTCATTATAAAGAGTTGGAAGCAGTAGGGCTTGCAGCGCCTCAGGTCACTTACATTCTTCACGCATTGAAGGAAAGAGGATTTTCTGTGGATGTGAATGCCACCACCACAAAGGAAGCGGTAGAGACTGTGCTGCACGCTTTGGGACGAGTTTAAAACGAAATACGAGTGAGGAGTAATATGCTGAGGGATATTACATTAGGACAATATTATCAGACAGAATCGGTGATACACAGGCTTGACCCCAGAGTGAAACTGGGGGGAACATTGCTGTATATTATCTCATTGTTTTTGTTCCGCAATTTTTTGGGATATGGGGTGGCCATCCTTTTTTTAGCTATGGTCATAGGCTTTTCCCGTGTGCCATTTCGGTTTATGGTAAAGGGGATGAGGGCAATTGTCTTTCTGTTGCTGATTACAGTGACCTTCAATCTATTCTTGACGCCTGGCAAGGAATTGTTTTCAGTCTGGAAGCTTACTGTCACTGTGGAAGGGGTGCGGACGGCTGTCACCATGGCAATCCGACTGAGTCTTTTGATCATTGGCTCCTCCCTGATGACTTTGACCACCACGCCCAATAATCTGACAGATGGTATGGAGAGCATGATGAAGCCCTTAAAGGTGTTTCGGGTGCCAGTCCACGAGGTGGCCATGATCATGTCCATTGCCCTGCGATTCATCCCAATCCTGTTGGAAGAGACAGACAAAATCATGAAGGCCCAGATTGCCAGGGGTGCGGACTTTGAGACAGGAAATATCGTAAAGAGGGCGAAGGCATTGGTTCCGCTGTTAGTGCCCCTGTTTATTTCTGCGTTTCGGAGAGCCAATGATCTGGCCATGGCCATGGAGGCCAGATGCTACCGAGGCGGTGAGGGCAGAACAAAGATGAAGCCCCTTATCTACCAAAAAAGGGACAGGCTGGGGTATCTGTGTATTTTCATGTATTTAGTGGTGGGGATAGCAGTGGGTAGGCTACGATTTTAATGTGTGCCAGGATTGACAGTTTAGGCAAGGCAGAGGAAGGGACATTGGGAGAAGGCGTGTCTGGCAGAGACAGACCTGGTGTATGACGAGGCAAGGAAAGGATAAGGAATGGAGAGAAAGCGTATCTGCCTGATAGTGGCCTATGACGGGACGAACTACCATGGCTGGCAAGTGCAGGACAACGGAATTACCATTGAGTCAGAGCTCAATAGATGCCTGACAGAGCTATTGCAGGAGCCTGTACAGGTGATGGGAGCCAGCCGTACAGACGCAGGTGTACATGCGCTGGGGAATGTAGCGGTATTTGACACTGTGGCCCGGATGCCTGCTGCAAAAATGGCATATGCCCTGAATCAACGGCTGCCTGAGGACATTCGAATTCAGAAATCAGCGGAAGTGCCTGGGGATTGGCATCCACGATACTGCGAGAGTCGTAAGACCTACGAGTATCGCATTTATCGAGGGGAATTTCCCATGCCTGTAAAGCGACTGTACGCCTACTTTACATACCACTGGCTGGATGTAGGGCGGATGCGGGAGGCAGCGGCTTATCTGGAGGGTGAGCATGATTTTAAAAGCTTCTGCCAGACTGGAGCCCAGGTCCAGAGCACAGTTCGCACCCTCTATACGCTGTGGGTGGAGGAACAGGGGACGGACATTGTCATCCGAGCATGCGGAAATGGTTTTTTATATAATATGGTGCGGATTATCGTGGGAACTTTGCTTGAGGTAGGGCAGGGCAAGCGAGAGCCGGAGTCTATGCGGGAGATTTTAGAGAAAAAGGATCGATCTGCTGCAGGCCCCACTGCGCCGGCCCACGGCCTGACACTAGTGAAGTATGAATTTCTATAGCAATGGATTAACTTTTTGATTATTTTGGAAAATAATGATTGACATAAGATATCTGCTATAGTACAATAATCAAGTGCGACAACGATTCCGAATGCTAAGCCAAAGCCCCGGCGAGGCATTTGAAAATAGAAAAACATCTCGACGAAGCGTGGAATGCAGCCCGGACATCTGCAGGATGCGACGGACACGGGATACCGACTCAAGGAAAACGCAATACGGAGGGAACACAATGAAAACTTTTATGGCTAGTGAAGCTACAATCGATAGAAAATGGTATGTAGTA
>CANRZC010000133.1 GCA_947644185.1 uncultured Acetatifactor sp. | reverse complement strand
CCGTGTCTGCTCTGGTGGAAATGATGCGGGAGAGTCCTGTAGTGATCCAGATGAGCGACTATTCCGGCTTTGAAAAGGTAGGTCCTCTGGGAACAAAACTCCCGACAAACAACAGCCAGACCACGACACAGGCCGGGGATATCGTCCTATACAATGGAAACCAGATCGTTATTTTCTATGGCTCCAATTCCTGGAGCTACACGAGACTGGGGCATATTGATGATCTGACCGGCTGGGAAGATGCGTTGGGAAGTGGAGATGTGACGGTGACTTTTTCACTGGGATAAGGTGAATAGAGATGCTTCCTGTGAGCCCGCCCTTTGTTCCTTTTCCCATATATACGGTCAAAAAAGTGAGACTTGAGATAGTTCACCGATGGACAGGCATCATGAAAACTGAATTTTGTCCTTTTAGCTAGATAGAATTTGTGTTATACTGTATAAAACAGATTGGGTGGTGCAGGCAGTGAAGGGAAGAACTAGGAACAGAGCCATTACTGCGGGAAAGCGCCGGTATCCGGGGCCGGAGGCTGTCGAAGCGTTTTCCCAGCGTCTGAAAGAATACAAGACCAGTAAGGGGACTATACAGCTTCCATATAGTAAGCCAGTTCCGGTGGAACTGATTTCCGATATTGCCAGGTGGTGCTATGAGACGGGGAATCACCCGTAGGATTAAGAGAGTATTTGGAAGGTGCATTGTATGGGGAATGAGAAAATATATCAGATGGATTTTTCAAAAGTGTATGGACTTCTTGTCAACAAAGCAGAGAGAAAGGGAAGGACAAGGCAGGAGGTTGATGAGATAATCCGGTGGCTTACCGGATACAGTCAGCCGGAATTGGAAGGGATGCTGGACCATCCTGTTACTTATGGAGACTTCTTCCGGGATGCCCCAGAACTAAATGAGAACAGGAAGCTGATAAAAGGTGTGATCTGTGGTGTCAGGGTGGAGGATGTGGAAGAACCGCTGATGCGGGAGATACGCTACCTGGATAAACTGGTGGATGAGCTTGCCAGAGGGAAAGATATGGATAAAATATTGCGCAAGTAAATACAGGGGATCAGGCTTTGAATTTCCAGAGCAGAAAGAAGAAAAGCTTAGAAGGAGACAAAATAAATGATACAGAATCCATCGATTGAGCAATATCTAAATTGCAGCTTTGAATGTGGCTGTGGGCGTACACACAAATCTCTGTTTGCGCACTACATTTTTGAAACAGGTGCTATTGCAAAGCTGCCAGCACTTTTGGAGCAATTGGGCTATAAGAGACCTTATCTGATTTCCGATACGCATACCCATAAAATAGCAGGCATTAAGGTGGAAGAGGTGCTTGGCAAGGCTGGTATTCCATTTGCCTCCCATGTCTTAAAGAGCCCGGAAAACGGTGATCTGGCGGCAGACGAACATGCCCTGGGAAGTGTGGCCATGGCCAATGACAAGGATGCGGATATCATTATTTCTATTGGAACAGGTACAATCAATGATCTGGGACGATATTTTAGTTACATAACCGGCAGACCTTTTTTGCTGGTGGCCACAGCGCCTTCCATGGATGGGCTGGTGAGTGGCGTTGCGCCCTTGATCTTCCACAATATGAAAATCACATTTCCGGCACAGGAACCCTTGGCGCTTATCTGTGAGCCAGAAATCCTGGCAAAAGCGCCGTTAAAAATGCTTGCGGCAGGAGCGGCGGATATTCTTGGAAAATATAACTGCCTGCTGGACTGGAAACTTTCCCATATTGTAAATGACGAATACTACTGCGATACCATTGCAGGCATCATGGGGACAGCAGTGGACCGAACCATGGAGAGTACGAAAGGACTTGCCTCCCAGGACAGCAAGGCGGTTTCTGTGCTCACGGAGGCGCTGGTGCTCTCTGGCATTGCCATGGATTTTTCTGGAAATTCGCGTCCGGCATCCGGTGCAGAGCATCATCAGTCCCATTATTGGGAAATGCAGTTTCTCTTTGACGGGATCCCGGCAGTGCTTCATGGGACAAAGGTGGGTATCGGTACGGTTTTGATGCTGGAGCTTTACAATACATTGGCAGAGATGGAGAAGCCGGATTTTGCCGCCATACGTGCTAAGGTTGCCGATCGGCTTTCCACAGAAGCGTGGGAGAAGGAAATGCATCGCTGCTATGGAGATGGTGCAGAGGGAATTATCGCACTTGAGAAAAAAGCCGGAAAGAACAATGTGGAAGGGCTTCAGAAACGGCTTGCAGTCATCGAAGAGCGGTGGGAGGAGATCAGGGAGCTGGCAAAGACAGCGCCAAAAGCGGCTGAGATTTCTCATGTGCTGGAAGAAATGGGAGCAGCAAAGATACCGGCAGATGTGGGCATTCCCAGACAGTATGTCTATGATAGTATCCGATATGGCAAGGAACTGCGAGACCGCTATACCATACTGCAGTTGATGTGGGATATTGACAGGCTGGAGGAAGAGGCAGTGAAGCTGGTGGAAAAGTATTGTAATTAGGAAATGGCGGATAAGCTGTATGCCTGTGGCGGCATGCAGGTGACAATGAAGTGATGCATCGTTTAAGAGGATTGAGAGAGGGTATACTATCGAAGTATGAATAGGCTCAGGAGGTAATACCATGCAGATGGAAGTATTTCAGGGAATTTTGATCCCGTTTCTGGGGACCACACTTGGGGCTGCCTGTGTGCTGTTTATGAAGAACAGTCTCAACCCACTGCTCCAGAGGGCATTGACGGGATTTGCAGCAGGGGTTATGGTGGCAGCTTCCATCTGGAGTCTGCTCATTCCTGCCATGGAACAGGCAGAGTCCATGGGGAAGCTATCCTTTCTACCTGCTGTAGTCGGCTTCTGGCTGGGAATATTGTTCCTTCTGCTGATGGATCGGGCAATTCCCCATCTTCATATGAATAGCAGCAAGGCAGAAGGGCCCCAAAGTAGTCTGCAGAGGCAAGCCCTGCTGGTGCTGGCGGTGACCCTTCATAACTTGCCGGAAGGTATGGCGGTGGGTGTAGTCTATGCCGGATGGCTTTCCGGGGATGTGGGGATCACAGCCATGGGAGCACTGGCTCTTTCTCTTGGGATAGCCATACAGAATTTCCCGGAAGGCGCCATTATCTCCATGCCTTTGCGGGCCGAGGGCGTCAGCAAGAGAAAGGCGTTCCTCTACGGCACACTTTCTGGCGCGGTGGAGCCCATTGGCGCAGTGCTGACCATGCTTGCAGCAGGCTTTCTGGTTCCGCTATTGCCCTATCTATTGAGCTTTGCAGCCGGCGCCATGATCTATGTGGTAGTGGAGGAACTGATCCCGGAAATGTCGGCGGGGAAACACTCCAATGTGGGAACTGTTCTGTTTGCAGCAGGTTTTACAGTTATGATGGCTCTGGACGTGGCATTAGGATAAAGATAGGAAAAAGAAGCTGCCAGAAAGAGGGGGATTGTAAAGAAAGGCAGGACGGAATGAGCATGAAACAGATTCTGATCATTGATGATGATATACACATTGGAAATGTGCTTGAGGAGGCATTGACGAAAGAGGGATATGGCATTTCTCGGGCTTATTCTGGAACAGAAGCGCTGTATGCCCTGTCTGGCAGCAAGCCAGATCTGATTTTGCTGGATTTAATGTTGCCAGGGCTCAATGGGGAGGAGGTTCTACCCAAGATAAAAGGAATTCCTGTCATTGTAGTAAGTGCAAAAGTAGATATTGACAATAAGGTGGATTTACTGCTGGGGGGCGCAGCGGATTATGTGACAAAGCCATTTGCCATGAAAGAGCTTTTAGCCAGAATTTCCGTACAGCTTCGGAAGCCTGCAGATGCTTTTGCTAGCCCGAACCTGGTGTTTGACGATATTACACTTCATATTGACACACATACCGTGAATATTGGCAGCAAGGAGATAAGGTTGACCAGGACAGAGTATGCGATTTTGAAGCTGCTCATGAAAAACCCTTCACAGGTTGTGACAAAATCGCTGCTGTTAGAACGCATCAGCGAAGATACGCCTGACTGCACAGACAGTTCGCTTAAAATGCATATCAGCAATCTGCGGAAAAAACTGCGGGAGGTGAATGATAAGGACTACATCGAGGCAGTCTGGGGGATCGGCTTCAAAATGCGCAAGGTATAAATCTTTACAGTTTCTTTACTAATTTCTTTACCGATTTCTTTACTGTTTGGGGTTACCATATCTCCATCAGAAAAACAGTAAAGGGAGGCAGTATTTATGGAATATGTTCTGCAAACAAATTCATTGACTAAAAAATACAGAGAATTCAAAGCCCTAAACGGGCTGACTATGAATGTGCCAAAGGGTGCAATTTATGGCTTTGTGGGGAAAAATGGCGCTGGCAAGACCACACTGATCCGGTTGATCTGTGGACTGCAGTCACCTTCGTCTGGTGAGTATACATTGTACAACAGGAAAAATACAGACAGGGAAATTCTAAAATCCCGCAGAAGGATAGGAGCTGTGGTGGAAACCCCTTCGATTTACTTGGACATGACAGCCGAGGATAATCTAAAGCAGCAATACCGTATTCTGGGGCTTCCCTCCTATGATGGCCTGGGGAATATTTTGAAGCTGGTAGGGCTTGCAGACACTGGAAAAAAGAAAGCGAAGCATTTTTCCCTGGGCATGCGCCAGAGACTGGGGATTGCAATCGCGCTTGTGGGAGCTCCAGATTTTCTAGTGCTGGATGAGCCTGTAAACGGGCTGGACCCTCAGGGGATTATTGAGATACGAGAGCTAATCCTAAAGCTCAACCGAGAACAGCAGATAACATTTCTGATCTCCAGCCATATACTGGATGAGCTGTCAAAATTGGCAACTCACTATGGCTTTATTGACAGAGGGCAGATGGTGAGGGAAATCAGCGCAATAGATTTGGAGAATGCCTGCAGAAAATGCATTCGCCTTGAGGTGACCAATGTACAGGCGCTGTCCTGTGTGTTAGATGGAATGAATGTGGAGTACAATATTATTTCTGACAGAGCAGCAGACGTGTATGCCAGAGTCAATGTGTCCAAACTGGCTCTGGCCTTGGCAGAGGAAAATTGTGAGGTGCTTTCCATGCAGGAGCGGGACGAAAGTCTGGAAAGCTATTATGTCAGTCTGCTCACATCTGGTCACAGCAGCACTTTAGAGAATGCGTAGTAGTCCAGCTAAGAAATGTCAATAGGAAATTTTATAACCGTAGTGCAGAGACGGTACTGAAATAGGAGGAGAAGAAAATGAGAAAACTTTTATCTGCCAATTTTTTGCGCTTGAGGAAGAATAAAGTCTTTTGGGGTGGATTGATTTTAATGGCTGCCTGGGGGATATTTATGCCAGTGAAACGATATATGGATACGCAGGAGTATGGCTATGTGGATACCATAGAGAACGGATTTTTTGCCTGTGCCCTGTTTGTGGGCATTATCATGGCAGTGTTCTGCAGCCTGTTCATTGGCACAGAATATAATGACGGAACTATCCGAAACAAGATCATTGTGGGCGGTAAGCGATCAGCGATCTATCTGGCAAATGCAGTAGTCTCTTCTGTGGTGGGCCTTGCCCTGTGCACTGCGTATCTGTTTCCTTATCTATTGGTAGGGATACCACTGCTAGGAGCCTTTACAGCTCCAGGCAATATGATTTTGCTTACGGAGCTTACGGTACTTCTCCTCGTGGTTGCCTTCTCAGCCATTTTTACTGGCATCGCAATGGTCTGCCAGAACAAAGCAGCCACTGCTGTGATCTGTATTCTGCTGGCCTTTGGCTCTCTGATGACAGGAATCATACTGAACCAAATGCTGGAGGCACCAAAGACACATATGGTGTATTCCCTGGCGGATGATGGCAGTATGTCCTCCCGTGAGGAGCCTAACCCCAAATACTTAGAGGGGACAAAGCGGGAGATTGTGCAATCCCTCTATGATATCAATCCTGGCGGGCAGGCCATCCAGTGTGCTGGCATGACAGCCATAAACCCGTTAAGACTTCCTGTTTACTCTCTTGTAATCATCCTGGTGGCCACAGGTGCAGGCTGCATTTTGTTCCAGAAAAGAGATTTGAAGTGAGGGGCTTATTATGATGGCATGGCTATGGGCTTTTATCGGCATCCTGGTATTAATTATCATCATTCTGCTTATTAAGATTCGCATTCTGCAAAAGGCTGCGGAGGAAATCCGGGAGGCCTTTGCCCATAGGCTGCAAACCGATACCAACACGCTGATCGACATTTCCAGCAGAGACAGACATATGCTCCGCTTGGCCGATACCATCAACGTACAGCTCCGCAAGCTTCGGGCTGAGCATCACAAGTTCCACCAGGGAGATGCGGAGCTGAAAAATGCGGTGACGAATATTTCCCATGATTTAAGGACACCGCTGACTGCCATTTGCGGATATCTGGATCTGCTTGAAAAAGAGGAAAAATCAGAAGCTGTAGAACACTATATCGATATCATCAAAAACCGCTGCGAAATGCTGATTCTGCTCACAGAGGAGCTTTTCCGATATTCCATTATTCTTTCCAGGGAAAATGAGATATCCAGAGAGCCTACTATCATAAAT
>CANRZC010000132.1 GCA_947644185.1 uncultured Acetatifactor sp. | reverse complement strand
GTAGCAATACCATGAGAGTTCAAGTCTCTTTTCCTGCACGAGGCTGAAAGGTACTTGATAAATGTCAAGTACCTTTCAATGTATATCGAGATATTATGGGAGTGGGCGTGAAGTGTGGATGCGAAATACTTTGCGCTTTTTATTTTTCTAAAAAAGGGATGCTAGACGAGAATAGCCTTGCTGAAAGAAAGGTATTTGAATGAAAAAGAGAGAGAAAGAAGTCATTGCTGAGAAAGGGAAACATGGGCACCGCAGGGACTGGTATCAACTGGATCTGTCTGCTATTGTGTACCCTACGCTGCAGAGAAGGGATTTTTCTTCAGTGTACAGACTTTCTGTGGTGCTGAAGGAGGAGATACAGCCAGATGTCCTGCAACAGGCTCTCGACATGACACTTCCCAGGTTTCCCACCTACAAGGCAGCTATCCGCAAGGGCCTGTTTTGGCGTTATCTGGAGCCCAACGATCGGCCAGGGCCTTTTGTACAGAAGGATGTACGGAATCCCTGTCAACCGATGTATTTTAAAGCCAACAACCGATATTTGATTCGAGTGTATTATTTCCGCAACAGAATTGCGCTGGAAGCCCACCACAGCTTGGGGGATGGAACAGGTGGTATGTGTGTCCTGATGACTCTGACAGCAACTTACCTGCGATTGCTGGGCGTAGAGGGGATTGACAATGGCGGGTTCGTATTGGATATCCACGGCACGCCCCAGGAAGGCGAATTGGAAGATGCCTATATGCGCTATGCCAATGCAAAAGTATGTCCCCCTAGGGTAGAAGAGAAATCTTACCGGGTGAGAGGTACTGCAGAACCTTTTTATACGCTGAACATTGTAGATGGCATCATGTCTGTGTCAGAGGTCATGGCAGCTGCAAAGCGATACGGGGCGACTATCACAGAGTATCTGAATGCGGTGCTTCTCCAGGCGCTGCTCACAAAGCAGGAGGAGGATCATCGGGTGCACTTGCGGCCTGTGAAAATTGCAATGCCTGTGAATTTGCGCCGTTTTTTCCCTTCTATCACGCTTCGGAATTTTATTACTATGATTTTTCCAGGGGTGGATCCCCGGTTGGGAGAGTATACTTTTGAGGAAATTGTGATTCAAGTGCGCAATTATATGAGATACTATCTCAATGAGAAAATGCTTCGAGGGGACATTACCACCAACGCAGCTACCCAGCGGAACCCATTTATTCGAGTGGTACCGCTGTTTATCAAGGATTTTGTGGTGCGGATGTTTTATACAAAGGTGCAGGATCGGAATTCATCTGCGGGATTGACCAATATGGGCATGCTGAAGGTACCAGAGGGAATGAAGAGCCATATTGAGAGATTTGATATTTATATGGGACAGCCTTTTTCCCGGAGAACCAACTGTGCTATTATTAGCTTTGAGGATATTCTGACCATTAACTTTGCCAGTAGTATTGTGGAGACGGATGTGGAGCGGCATTTTTTCAGACGTTTGGTGCGGGATGGCATTCATGTGAGGATTGAGAGCAATCGCACCCAAGTATGAAAAGATTTTCTAGCCTGCAGAGAGGGAGAAAGGAAGCGCGTGGAAGCGCCAGGGGGTGGATATGTCATATTGTGTGAATTGTGGTGTGGAATTGGAACAGAGTGCTAGGGAATGTCCATTGTGCAATACGCCAGTGTTCAATCCAAGAGAACAGATAAAGCAGGAAAGGCAGGCTGACAGTCTTTCTGCTTTCCCGAAGGAAAAGGGGCAGGTTGAGACAGTGAACCGAAAAGACTTAGGGCTATTGCTTACCATGGTAATACTGGCTTCTGTGGCGACTTGCGGTATTCTGAATCTGCTGGTGTTTCAAAGTGTGCCCTGGTCCCTGGCAGTCATTGGGGCCTGTGTGATTTTATGGGTATTTATGATACCTTTGGTAATCTATACGAAGCAACCAATCTATGCTTCCCTGCTGCTGGACGGTGGAGCAGTGGCACTTTATCTGTATATGCTTACATTTCTGGCTGGCAGCGATGAGTGGTTCCTGGGGCTTGGCTTGCCGATTACGGTACTGGTGACAGTGATGGCGGAGATAGTGACATTGTGCATCCGTAAGCTGCCCCGTTCTTTTCTGACAGTAGCACTTTATCTGTTTACTGCAGTGGGGCTCCTGTGTATAGGCCTGGAGATGCTGATCAGGCGGTATCTGGAGGCACGGATATTTTTAACCTGGTCTGCAGTGGTGCTGACGATTTGTACCATATTGGACATTGCTGTGATAACCATGCTCTCTCGCAGGAGACTTCGGAACGAGGTGAGGCGCAGATTGCATTTTTAAACAGGCCCGTGACAGCAAAATGGCAGACAGGGAAAAGCGGAAAGTAAGGATGGAAATAGAGGCAGGGGTAAAATGGACACAAAAGCAGAAAAAGAAATAAGAGTGGGGATAGGAAAAAGGGCAGAGAGAATAGTAAGGGGTGCGAAGAAAATAAAAACAGAGAAAATGACAGAAATGGGGAAAGAAGCAGAAAAAGAAACCGAGACAGTGGCAGGGATTGAGACAGCCAAGGAAATTGAGGAGGCAGATGGCATGGACAAAAGGCGCCAGGGGTTGATGAACCTGATCAGGCGTGTCCATGGCATGGTGGAGAATACAGATATTGAAAAGCATAGGCAATCTCAAGATCACATAGGAACTATTTTGAGCAATACCAAGGCCATAGAATATCGGAGCGTGGACATAGATGGCATGTATGGGGAGTGGGTCAGCGTCAACCGGGCCCATATGAAGAAGTATGTGCTTTTACATTGCCATGGGGGCGGATATTCTACGGGCAGCAGTCTGTATGCCAGGACACTGACATCCAAGCTTGCAGAGTCCACCTCCATGGATGTGCTGTGCTTTGATTATCGCCTTGCCCCAGAGCATCCTTATCCGGCTGCCTTGGAGGACGCCATGAAAGCGTGGAACTATTTGATGCTTTTAGGGTATGGCGCCCGAGATGTGATTGTAACAGGGGATTCTGCGGGAGGCAATATGGCGCTGGCATTGACCTTGAAACTGAAGCAGGAAAAGAGACTGTTGCCCAGAGGACTGGTGCTTATGTCACCTTGGACAGATCTAACCTCTGGGGGTAAGTCTTTCCAGACAAAGGCGGAGGCAGATCCAGTGCTGAACTGCGCTTATATTGACAGGATGGTACATGCCTATGCGGATGGACAGGACTTGACTGATCCGCTGATTTCTCCGCTTTTTGGAGAGTTCGAAGGATTTCCCTCCACCTATATTCAGGTGGGAGAAAATGAGATCCTTTTAAGTGATGCCCTGCGGCTTCACCGGCTTTTTGTGGAGAAGAATGTACCAGTGAAGCTGGATATCTATCCAGGTATGTGGCATGTGTTTCAGATGTCTCCCATCAAGGCAGCCAGAGCAGCCATGGATAAAAACGCAGAATTCATTTTCGATGTGTGCCGCTAATTAAAAATCAGTCTGAAAAGAGAGAAAAAAGGATTTTGACTGCGGACGCAGAATAATATAGGTAAAGGCAAAAGGGTCAAAAGCGTCAGTAGCTTATGGGAGAAAAGGTGTGCCAGGTTGTGTGTGGGATGGGGGTGGATTTGGCATGACAATTAGAGAAAATCTGGAACAGTGGGAGAAGCAATATTTAAGCCCTTATGCATCCTACAGTACAGAGTCCAAGGGCAGACTTAAAAGTGAGCCGCAATGCGATGTCAGGCCTGTGTTTCAGCGGGACAGGGACCGAATTATCCATTGCAAGGCATTCCGCAGACTGAAGGATAAAACCCAGGTATTTCTGTCCCCAGAAGGGGATCATTACCGCACAAGGCTGACCCACACGCTGGAGGTGTCCCAAAATGCCCGTACCATAGCAAAGGCGCTGAGGCTTAACGAAGAGTTGGTGGAGGCCATTGCACTGGGGCATGATCTGGGCCATACACCTTTCGGGCATGCAGGAGAGCGTGCTCTGAACAGGATATGTCCCCTGGGCTTTGAGCACAATATCCAGAGTGTCAGGACAGTGGATCGGCTGGAGAAGAAAGGCCAGGGACTAAATCTGACTTACGAGGTTCGAGACGGCATCCTGCATCATCAGACCAGCGGCACGCCCCATACGCTGGAGGGAAAGATTGTGCGCCTATCAGACAAGATTGCTTACATCCATCACGATATGGATGATGCGGTGAGAGCTGGCATACTGAAGGAAAGCGATGTGCCAAAGGAGATCCAGGATGTCATCGGTAGTACACCCAGCAACCGCTTTGACCATTTCATACATGATATTGTAAATACCAGCATGGGGAAGAATGATATTCTGATGTCAGAGGAAACCCATAAAGCCATGACTCAGATGCGAGCGTTTATGTTTGAAAATGTCTACGAGAATCCTATGGCGAAGAGCGAGGAATCCAAAGCGGAACGGCTTATGGAGACACTTTATCTGAATTTTATGCACCATATAGACAGCCTGCCCAAGGAATTTTTAAATCTGTTGGATCAGGGGGAGCCAAGAGAACAGGTGGTGTGCGATTATGTGGGAGCCATGACGGATCGTTTCGCCATAGCAATTTACGATGACATATACATACCAAAGTCATGGATGGGCTGATCTGTTTTGCTCCGAAGGAAGGCAGGAGGTGTAAATGTACTACTCGGATGAAATTGTGGAGGAGGTCAGGACCAGGAACGATATTGTGGAGGTAGTCTCAGGGTATGTGAGGATGCAAAAGAGGGGAGGACGCTATTGGGGACTCTGCCCTTTTCACAATGAGAAGTCTCCCTCCTTTTCTGTAAATGGGGATATGCAGGTGTACCACTGCTTCGGCTGTGGGGCAGGAGGCAATGTGTATACCTTTGTGATGAACTATGAAAACTATACCTTTCCAGAGGCCATAAGGATGCTGGCAGAGCGGGCTGGGGTAGCGCTTCCCCAGGAGGATGACTCGCCGGAGGCAAGGAGCCGAGAGAACAGGCGTGCCAGACTTTTAGAGGTCAATAAGGTGGCGGCAAAGTTCTTCTATTATCAGTTGCGCAACCCTCATGGAGAAATTGGGTATCAATATTTGAGAAAAAGAGAGCTCTCCGATGAGACCATGCACAAATTTGGACTGGGCTATGCGGGGAAGAATGCTGGGAATCTGGTGCAGTATCTGCGCGAGAAGGGGTTTGAAGACAAACTGATACAGGAGGCGGGATTGGCCACCCATTCTGAGAAGTATGGGCTGAACAGTCAGTTCTGGAATCGGGTGATGTTTCCGATTCAGGATATCAATAACCGGGTCATCGGCTTTGGTGGCCGGGTGATGGGGGAGGGGGAGCCAAAGTACCTAAACTCACCGGAGACCCCAGTATTTGACAAGAGACGAAATCTATATGGATTAAATTACGCCAGAAGGGCCAGGAGCGGCAACATTATCCTTTGTGAGGGCTATATGGATGTGATCTCCATGCATCAGGCAGGATTCACCCAGGCAGTGGCTTCTCTGGGGACAGCTTTTACAGCAGAGCAGGCTGTTTTGCTGAGGCGCTATACAGATACGGTATTGTTAGCCTACGACAGCGACGGCGCCGGGGTAAAAGCAGCACTGCGGGCCATTGGCATCTTGCGGGAGGCTGGACTGACAGGCAAGGTTATTAATATGCAGCCCTACAAGGACCCAGACGAATTCATGAAGAGTCTGGGGAAGGATAGCTTTGAGGAGCGAATTCGGCAAGCGGAGAATAGCTTCTTTTTCGAAGTCCGGATTCTACAGACACAGTTCAACATGGAGGATCCGGAGGAAAAGACAAAATTTCACAGGGAGATTGCGAAGAAGCTATGTGAATTTTCCGAGGAGGTGGAGCGGGACAATTATCTCCAGGCAGTGGCTGAGAAATATTTTATTGGAATTGAAAATCTGCGCAGGCTAGTGACCCGTTACGCAGCCAGCACAGGGGTGGCAAAGCCTCTGGAACGCCCAAAATCAGGAATACAACAAAAGAAAGACCCAGAAGGGTCTGCAAAGCAGTCTCAGCGACTTTTGATTACATGGCTTTCCAATGAGCCACAGCTATATGAAAAAATCAAAAAGTATATCTCCCCAGAGGACTTTACAGTAGAGCTCTATCGCAAGGTGGCAGAACGTCTCTTCTCGGAGCTGGAGCGAGGACAGGGGAACCCGGCAGGGATTATCAGTATGTTTGAGGATGGAGAGGATCAGAGAGAGGCTGCGGCGCTGTTTTCTGCACTTTTACCTCAGTTTGATAAGCTACAGGAGCGAGAGAAGGCTTTCCATGAAATTCTGCTTGCTGTGAAAAAGAATAGCTATCAATATCATCTCTCCCATTTGGGGGCGGAGGTAAGCGCTCTGGCACGGGCAGTTGAAGGCAAGAAAGCGCTGGAAGAGCTGGCTGGAACGCATATTTCCTTAGATTAGGGTAAAGATATTGGTAACTTTAAACAAAAAGGGAAAGAACTTCCCCAGGAAGGATGGAACTATTACAATGGATGAAAACACGCGGGTAAAGTTTGACGAGAAGGAAGTTTTTAAACTTACCGAAGATAATTTCAAAAATGGTTCATACGAT
>CANRZC010000131.1 GCA_947644185.1 uncultured Acetatifactor sp. | reverse complement strand
TTTGGTTTCCATTTTGTCACTCCACAATATTTTCTATTCGCTCTCGGAGTCCCTTATTTCTGTTGTATTTTAGGGCGTTTTGGATTATAATTCAGTAAGAAGTTCCAGCAGGGAGAATGCCTATGACAAAAAGAAAATATATCAGGATAATAGAGGCGGCTTTTCTAGGGGGCATGTGGCTACTGCTTGCCCTCTTTTTTGATTATTGGTATGCCATGAATGATGATGTGCTTATTCATGGGATTTTGTCAGGACAATATTCTGGAATGCCCAATGCGCACAATATTTCCAGCCATATTTTGCTGAATTGGGCATTTGTGCTGCTATATCGGCTGTGCAGTTTTGTGCCATGGTTTGGCGTTTTTGTTGTGTCAGCCCAATTTTGTTCCCTTTATGGAATCCTAATGTGTCTGGAGAGAAGGTTGGAAGTAAACCTCCCGATTCTGAGTGGTACGTCCGCCGAGGGCGGGCATAGGGGGACAAAGATGAAATTGCAGCCCCCCTGGCGCTATGCCTTTTTCGCCATAGGAAACCTTCTGCTGATGGGCTTGATGCTGCAGGAGCTAGTAGTAGTACAATATACATACACGGCGGCATTGCTGATGACTTCGGCAACCTTACAGCTTTCTTGTATGGAGGATGAAGACGCTAGGTCTCACAGAGGGTTTTGGCCTTACTTTGGTATTTTGATGCAATATCTGTTGGTATTTTGCCTGCGCGCTGAGATTGGCCTGTTTCTTTTGCCCTTTTCGGCAGCCATGCATATAATTTGCTATCATAAAAGGAATGGGTTGCGTGTGGTTGGCTGGAAGCTGAAGCGCTTGGGCCTGTTTTGGGGGATACTTTTGCTCTGCATAGCAGGACTGCACAGGGCAGAAGGCCTAGGGTATGGCAGCAATGGTTGGGCGGACTATCGGAAAATAGACCAATATCGCACCCAGCTATACGATTTCCTCTCACTGCCTGAATATCAGGAGAATCAAGCCTTTTATCAGGAGGCAGGAATATCAGAGGTACAGTATGAGCTGCTGAAAAACTACAACTTTTCTCTGGATGAAGCTATTACCAGTGATACCCTGCAAAGGGTGGTAGACTATGCCAATGAAAAACGGATCTCCCAATATACAGGACTGGAAAAAATGTATATGCGGTTTTTTACCCTAACTCTCCGGGAGGGAATATGGTCTTACACCCACCGGATAATGTTTGCCCCGGAGGTCTCTGCGGGGGATTATCCATGGAACCTTGTGTGCGCAGCTCTGTATCTGACGCTGCTTTTGCTGACCTGTGTGACGAAGAGAGCATGGAACCTTGTTTATCTGCTTTTGCTGTTTGCTGTGCGATCCGTGCTGTGGATGTATATTATCCTGAGACAAAGAATGCCAGAGCGGGTGACCCATTCGCTGTTTATCATAGAGATTGTCTGCCTGCTAGCCCTAATATTTGAGGAAATGAGCTTTTTGCACACAGAGAGGATGGGGGGAAAAGTCAAATGGCTGTCTGCAGGGATGGCGCTGGTATTTTTCTGCGGGGCAGGCGCGGTGACCATAAATAACGGAATCAGCCTTTCACAGAGCTATGGGAATAGAGAGAGCTTGAATGCGCAGTGGCAGGAATTGCTGGAGTATTGCGCGCAGAGAGAAGACTGCTTTTACTTTATGGACGTATACTCCACGGTAAATTACTCTGAGAAAATTTTTGCCCAAACTGGTAGTGCAGTGGAAAATTACGACATCTGTGGCGGATGGCTGGCGAAAAGTCCACTGTGTGAAGAGAAATATGAGAACTTTGGCTTTACCACGCCCAGAAAGGCTCTGATTGAGAACAGCAATGTGTTCTTTATCGCAGAACAGGGCAATGATTTAGACTGGCTCATTGGGCTATATGAAGAGTATGGGATTACCATAAAACTGGAATACCTGGAGAAAGTAGCCGGACAGTTTGACATTATCAGCCTGGAGGTTGTCCCGCAAGCGTCAGCAAAGGAAAGCCCCCTTTTCAAATAAGAGAACATATGCTAAACTAATGCTAGATAAATGCCAAGGGCGGCAAAGAGCTCTATGGCGGACAGGAGAAGGAAAATGGACGGAACAAGCGGACCAATGACAAGCGGAAATTATTCGCAAGAATATGCCAGAGATATAACACCAAATGCCCAGGCTGCAATGCAGCAGTGCTCACAGCCTGATCCAAACCAGATATTGAGGGATGCCAGCCGGATTTTGAAGGGGATTAGAAAGCACTTCTCCTGGCTGGGGGGAATGTACATGCTGGGCGTAATAGTCATATACGCGGTGCAGCTCCTCATTCCCGGGATTGCTATGTATATCTGGCCGGATTTGCTGCAAAATGGAGACATTTCTTTACTGTTTTCCATGGCGCCCATGTATCTGATCGGGATGCCAGTGCTGATTCTGCTGGTAAAGACCACTCCGGCGCAAAAGATAGAACCACATCCAATGAAACCGGGTCATTTTGTGATCGCTGCTATCATGTGCTTCGGTGCAGTATACCTGACCAATATTATTGGCATTATCATCACCACGGTCATAGGCATGCTGAAGGGCAGTTCTGTGCAGAATGAGCTGGCCAATGTGACAGAATCGGTCAGTCTATGGATGATTGCACTAATCATGGTGATCTGTGCGCCTATCATAGAGGAATATGTCTTTCGCAAGCTGATTGTGGAGAGGACCATCCGCTATGGAGAGGGAGTAGCAGTTCTCTTGTCCGGGCTTATGTTTGGACTGTTTCACGGCAATCTGAATCAGTTTATCTATGCCTTTGTGCTGGGGATGTTTTTGGCATTCCTATATGTGAAGACAGGCAAGCTGAAAATTACCATTGCTCTCCACATGATGATCAATTTTATGGGTGGATTGGTGACGTCAGTGCTGACCAGGTTTGTGCCTTTGGATGAGTATGAGGAAATAATGGATCGGATGGATATGCCGGCTCTGATGAACTATGTCAATGAAAATATGGCAGGGCTAGTGGCGTATGGGGCCTTTATGATATTTGTTTTAGTATGCATAATAGCTGGCCTGGTGCTGTTTATTGTGTTTCTCGCAAAAAGAAAGTTTACCTTTGCACAGGGACAGGTGGTGATTCCAAAGGGGGAGAAATTCCACACAGTATGTTTAAATTTAGGCATGGCTTTTTATGAAATATTTTGGATTGGGATTATCCTTTATCAATTACTCATGTGATAGAACCAGTTCAGAGGAAGTGACCTGGCGGATCTGAGCCCGAGGGAATTTGGAGGTTTTAAAAATATGTACACATTTGAAAGTAGAATCAGATACAGCGAAACAGACAGCGAGGGGAAGCTCACGATGGCTTCCCTTATCAACTATTTTCAGGATTGCTCCACTTTCCAATCTGAAGACTTGGGATTGGGTCTGGGGTACCTGAGAGAAATGCACATGGTCTGGGTGCTCTCCTCCTGGCAGATTGTGGTGGAGCGTTACCCGGCATTGGGGGAGAGGGTCAGGATTGGGACCCTGCCCTATGCACTGAAGGGATTTCTGGGATACCGGAATTTCTTCATGACTGATGAAAAAGGAGAATATCTGGCCAGAGCAAATTCTCTCTGGAGCTTGCTGGACACGCGGACCAACAAGCCTGTTGCAATTCCCGATGCCATGATGGAGGGGTATCAGCTAGAGGAAAAATTAGAAATGAAATATGCGCCCCGGAAAATTGTGGTCCCGCCTGGGGGTATACAGAGAGAGTCTGTGGTGGTAAAGCAGCATCATTTGGATACCAACCATCATGTGAACAACCAGCAGTTTATAGACATTGCCATGGACTATTTGCCGGAGTGCTTTGCAGTAGGGCAGGTTCGGGCAGAATATAAGAGACAGGCTTTCTTAGGGGATGTGCTGATGCCCAGAGTCTCTGAGGAGGCAGACAGAGTATGTGTGACTCTGGAGAATCAGGAGGGAAGTCCTTATGTGGTGGCAGAGTTTGGTAAATAGGGAAAATAGAGGGGGAATGGAGAGGGTATGATAAATTTAGGTGAGAAACAGAAATTGACAGTGGTAAAGCAGGTAGAGTTCGGCATCTATCTGGCACTTTCCATGGAAGAGGACGACCCGAGAGTGCTTTTGCCCCGCAAGCAGGTGCCGGAGGGGTGCAAAGTGGGTGACGTGATGGAAGTGTTCATATATAGAGACTCCCAGGACAGGCTCATTGCCACCACCAGAGAGCCAAAGCTCCAGATGGGGCAGGTGGCAGAGCTGACAGTGGCCCAGACAGGGAAAATAGGAGCATTTCTGAACTGGGGCTTGGAGAAGGATTTGTTCTTGCCCTTTAAGCAGCAGCGCGGCAAGGTGGAGCAGGGAGACAAGGTGTTGGTGTCACTGTACATAGACAAAAGTGACAGACTCTGTGCCACTATGAATGTATACAACGATCTGCGCAGGGACAGTCCTTACAAGAAGGATGACAAAGTAAAGGGCCGTGTCTATGAGCTGAGCGACAATTTTGGCGCTTTCGTGGCAGTGGACAATCTGTATTCCGGGCTGATCCCCCAAAAGGAGCTCTATGGGAATGTGGTGCTGGGGAAGGATGTGGAGGCCCGGGTCATTCAGGTGCGGGATGACGGCAAGCTGACATTGAGTGTCCGGGACAAGGCTTATCTGCAGATGGACAAAGATGCAGAGGTGATCCTGGATTTGATTGAACAAAATGGCGGTATGCTGCCCTTTACGGACAAGGCCTCTCCAGAGCGCATTAAGCAGGAGACTGGTATGAGCAAGAATGAGTTCAAGCGTGCAGTTGGACGGCTTTTAAAGGAGCAGAAAATAGAGATTGGCCAATATTCTATCGGCAGGATACGTTAGGGAACTTCAGCCAAATCATTAAGAAATTGGAAAATTGTCAGGAAGGGTAGCAAAATTTTTGGGGCTATGCTATAATACTTGATAATAGAATTTGACATAAAATTTGTGAGGTGTGCTTATGGATATTGCGGGAATATCAATGGCAATGTCAAATGCATCTATACTGTCCCAGGTTGGAACGGCAGTGCTTGGCAAGGCGCTGGAGGCGGATGAAGAGCTGGGGGCGCAGATGGTAGAGATGATGGAAGCTGCGGCCATGGAGCTGAGTGTGAATCCCAATGTAGGTGCGAATTTCGACATGCGTATTTGAGGCAAATACGGGAGAGCTTATCCTGTCAGGGGGTAGGAGCCTCCGCTTTTGTCTTAGATATAGTGCAGTCAAAATTCACGGAAATTTGGAAATTTGCCTATAAGACTGCCTGGGGTCATGCTTCAGGCAGTTTTTTTGTGAAAAATCGTAAAATCCTATTGCTTTTTCTTCGCTTTTTTTGTACATTTGTAAATGTAGAAACATAAACTGGCATGGGAACTGGCCATAGAGGCAAAAGGAGTGGGGGTTATGATTTCAAATCAAATTCTGCAGAACACCATCGATGGATTAAAGAACATTACTCGGGTCGAATTTTGTATTATGGATGTAGATGGCAAGGAAGTGGTTTCCACTGCTGATATGGGCAGTTGTGTGGGAGCTGTGGCTGAGTTTGCTGCATCTGTGGCAGATTCCCAGGAGATACAGGGCTATCAATTTTTCAAGATTTTTGATGATCAAATGCTGGAGTATGTATTGGTAGCTGCTGGCACGGGGGAGGACTCCTACATCATTGGCAAGCTGGCGGCCTTCCAGATTCAGAATCTGGTGATAGCTTACAAGGAACGCCTGGATAAGGACAATTTTGTGAAAAACCTACTTTTGGATAATCTGCTTTTGGTGGATATTTACAGCCGTTCCAAAAAGCTGCATATCCAGACAGATGTACCCAGGGCAGTTTTGATCGTGGAGTCACCGGGAGGCAGGGACAGCAATGTGCTGGATCTGGCAAGGACATATTTTGGTGGTAACAGCAAGGATTTCGTCACAGAGGTAGATGAGAACAATGTCATCATTGTGAAAGAATTGCCGGAGACTGACAGGGCCAAGGAAATGGATAAAACAGCAAAGCAGCTGTGGGCCTTCTTAAAGCGGGAAGGCATGAGGGATGGACGGGTTGCATACGGCACTGTAATACAGGAGATCAAAGAGGTGAGCCGTTCCTATAAAGAAGCGCGTATGGCTTTGGACGTGGGTAAGATATTCTTTGACGAGAGGGAGATCATTGCATATAGTGAGCTTGGAATCGGGCGTCTGATCTATCAGCTGCCGCTGCCTCTTTGCAAGATGTTTATCCGCGAGATCTTTGGGGGTAAAAGCCCAGACGAGTTTGACGAGGAGACATTGGGAACCATATATAAGTTCTTTGAGAATAGTCTGAATGTATCAGAGACCTCCAGGCAGCTGTTCATCCACAGAAATACACTTGTCTACCGCCTGGATAAGCTTCAGAAGAGCACAGGGCTGGATCTGCGGGTCTTTGAGGACGCAATTACCTTTAAGATAGCCCTTATGGTTGTGAAATATATGAAATACATGGAAACCACAGATTTTTAATTAGGATTGCCGAGATGGAATAAACTTTACTTACATTGTCCAAAAAGATGATGCCATTATCTTCT
>CANRZC010000130.1 GCA_947644185.1 uncultured Acetatifactor sp. | reverse complement strand
TTGTGGTCGGTGTGGGAGGCGCAGGTAATAATGCTGTAAATAGAATGATTGACGAGAAAATTGACGGAGTGGATTTTATTGGAGTCAATACAGATAAACAGGCTCTGCAACTGTGCAAGGCGCCACAGCTTTTGCAGATAGGAGAGAAGCTTACAAAGGGCCTTGGAGCTGGGGCGAAACCGGAGATCGGTGAGAAGGCGGCTGAAGAGAGCGCGGAGGATATCTCTGCTGCGCTGAAGGGGGCGGACATGGTGTTCGTCACCTGCGGCATGGGAGGCGGCACAGGAACCGGTGCGGCTCCGGTGGTGGCAAAGCTTGCGAAGGATATGGGCATTCTTACAGTGGGTGTGGTGACAAAGCCCTTTCGCTTTGAGGCGAGGACTCGTATGGTCAATGCCTTAAGCGGCATTGATCGCATTAAGGAAAATGTTGATACCTTGATTGTGATTCCCAATGATAAACTACTGCAGATTGTGGACAGGCGTACTACTATGCCAGAAGCCCTGAAAAAAGCAGACGAGGTGCTGCAGCAGGCAGTGCAGGGCATTACTGATTTGATCAATCTGCCTGCCATCATCAACCTGGACTTTGCGGACATACAGACAGTTATGAAGGACAAGGGGATTGCACATATTGGCATTGGCGAAGGCAAGGGTGATGACAAGGCGCTGGCTGCTGTGAAGATGGCTGTGGAAAGTCCTTTGCTGGAGACTACTATCAGTGGGGCTACCGATGTTATCCTCAATGTGTCAGGGGATATTTCGCTGCCCGATGCCAGCGATGCAGCAGATTATGTCCAAAGCCTGACAGGAGAGGATGTGAACATCATCTTCGGCGCTATGTATGACGAGTCCAAGGAAGACAGCTGTACTGTCACAGTGATTGCCACTGGCCTGGAGGAGGCTGGAAATGCAGCTTCTGGTTCCTCTAGATTTGGGACAAGCAATATCTACAGGCAGCAGAATGCCCATTTGGGATCAAATGGACTGAAAGGCCTGAACAACCAGCCTGCGCAGAATACGCCTGTGCAGACGAACCCTGTACAGGGCATCCAGAAGCCTGTGGACATCCGCAGCTCCGTGGAAGAAAAGACATTGAAGATTCCTGATTTTCTCCAGAGAAAGTAAAGGTAGACATTGAGGCGCTTCGGGTGCCCGTGTGCAATCGAGTAGGGGAATGCATTTCTCCACTACTCGCCGTGCGTCCCGCATGCCGCCTGGGCGGCAAATTTCCATATGCGGGCCTGTGCATAATAAAAAGCCGGACGATTCTACGTCCGGCTCTTTTTGTCGAAAAATTCTTCGAATTTCTCCCTCTGTTTGACAAATTCTTAAGTCCAATCCCCTTATAATAATTGTGAAAAGGATGATGCCGATGCACTATGAGTTATATGTTGACAGCCTGTTCTTTCTCAATTTCATGATGAACCTCTTTGCTTTGCTTTTGGTGGACAGGAGCACGCTGCGGATCGCAAGCTCTGGCAGGATGGCAGCTGGAGCGGGTTTCGGGGCAGCCTGGATGGTGCTGTCTGTCTTAGGAAGAGGCCCTGGGATGCTGAAGCTGGTGATAGGAGGAGCTGTGGGGACAGCTGGTATGCTTTGCCTTACCTTTCGGGTGAGGGGCTTGAGAATGTTTCTGAGGCTCCTAGAACGGTTGCTTCTCTGCTCCTTTGGACAGGGAGGAGCTATGCTCTTTCTGATTCGATGTCTGCCAGGATTTCGAAAGAGCCTGACCAGTGTCCCAGGACTTCTGGGAATGGGCGTATTGTTTCTCCTGCTGTGTAGAAGGTTTCAAAGGGATTTGTATGCTGAGGACAGTCTATGCAAAGCCCGCCTATCCAGAAAGGGAAGGAAGGTGCAGACGCTGGCCCTGATAGACTCGGGGAACAGTCTGTTCGAGCCTATCAGTGGAAAGCCAGTCTGTGTGGTGGGCCGAGAGTTGTTCGAAGGACTGTGGGAGAAGGGTGCGGAGGGGTTTCGCGTGATTCCCTATCACAGCATTGGGAAAAGGCGAGGGATGCTGCCAGGATATGTACTTGAGGAGCTTGTGCTGGAGGTGGCGGACATAGAGTACCGCTTTATGGATGTGTATGTGGCTGTCAGCGATGAGGCCATTTCGACGGCAAATAGTGCGGAGGCAGAATCTGTGAATATGATAATCAATCCCAGACTCTTTGCAGAGAATAGAAGGGGAAGCCGTTTTATGCGGCAGAATGAGAGGCGCTATGATACTGAAGGTTATGATACCAGGAAAAATGCAGTTCAAGATGATTCACAGAGATAAGTTGCTCCTGCGCAGGGAGGGAGAGATTCATTACATTGGTGGTGCTGAGGTGTTGCCGCCTCCCCTGGAATTGGAAAAGGAGAGCCAGGTCATAAATGATCTGGGGACGGAATATGACGATGAGGCAAAGGCTATACTGATTGAGCACAATCTGCGGCTGGTTGTATACATAGCAAAGAAATTCGACAACACTGGTGTGGGGGTAGAGGATTTGATATCTATCGGAACCATTGGATTGATCAAGTCCATCAATACCTTCAAGCCGGACAAGAATATCAAGCTGGCTACCTATGCCTCCAGATGCATTGAAAATGAAATATTGATGTATTTGCGGAGAAATAATAAGACCAGGCTGGAGGTGTCCATCGATGAACCTCTGAATGTGGACTGGGATGGCAATGAACTGCTGCTTTCAGATATTCTGGGCACGGATGAGGATGTGATTTACCGGGATATTGAGAACGAAGTGGAGCGGAAGGTGCTTATGGGCGCCATCAGCAAGCTTTCGGATCGGGAAAAGCGGATTATTAAGCTGCGGTTTGGACTGGGCACAAAGGATGGCCAGGAGATGACCCAGAAGGAAGTGGCCTCTTTGCTGGGAATTTCCCAATCCTACATATCCAGGCTGGAAAAGAAAATCATGCGCCAGCTAAAAAAAGAGATGAGCAATCATATTTAGACTATGCAAAAGGAGAAAAATAGGGTAGAATAAAAATATGAGACAATGAGGCGAGGGCACTTAGCCTGTGATAAAAAGGCATAGAAATCGGGTATAAAAACGTTGATACAACGAAATGATATATTATCAATGGAATATTTGAAGAAGACGGAGTTTACAGGTTGCCACCAGGGCATGCGTTACCGACTGGAGGGCGCGGCAGATGCGGAAGGGACAAAGAAGCTCCGCTGCACGGTGTGGCCGGAGCCCTTCGCATTTTTTAGGACACCTGAGGAGAAGAAGGAAGCTGCTGAGTTTCCTTTTGAGGAGGATGGCGTGGCAGAGGCTATTTCTTGGATGAACGCAATGCTTTCCGATAAAAAGGAAATGTGGGAGCATGCGAAAGAAAACTGGGATCAGGCTTGACCGTTTTCCATGTGGCCACCATACCAGCTCTTTTGTAAGAATCTGCGGAGAATACAAGATGTTTGAATATATATATTGGGACATGATGTCCATGGTAAAGTTCCTTCCCTATGGCCTTGCTTTAGGGCTTTTGCTGGGTACTCTTTTTTTGTGGGTGGTGAATGGCGTGAGGAAACGCCAGGGAAAGGTGCCTGCAGCGAAGCTGCCAGTGGTAGCGTTTGTGATTTATTTTTCCCTGATGCTGGTCATCACATTCCTTTCCAGGGAGAGTGGAGACAGCAAGGGGATCGATCTGGAGCTGTTCTCTACCTGGGGAATCAATGACAGGAACAATGCCTTTGTAATAGAGAATATACTGCTCTTTGTGCCCTATGGACTATTGGGGTGCTTGGCATTTAAGCGGTTTCGGCATTTCCTAGGCTGTATGATGTTTGGCGCTGTGACTAGCCTTTGCATTGAGACCTTGCAGCTGATTACGGGACGGGGTTTTTTCCAGATAGATGATATCCTGACCAATACATTGGGTGCTGTGATTGGCTTTCTGCTATATGCACTGTTTAGACTGTTTCGCAGGAGATAAAAAGCAGAGCTGCTAGGGAATTCCTGCGAGGAGGATGAGAAAATTCGTGTGCGCCATCAGTAAGATACAAAAGAGACAGAAAATTGCTATGTTGCTCTCAGCAGGATTCGTGGCTTTTGTGTGGTTTCGGACAGGGATCTATTTTGAGACCAATGACGATAGATATCTCACATCTATTTTATCTGGAGTTCTTACAGGGGAGCCGGATGCCCATGCAATTTATGTGAATTATTTACTGAGTGCTCCTTTGTCTGTGCTGTACCGTCTCACCACCACAGTACCCTGGTATGGCGGGATGCTGGTATTGCTGCAGTGGCTGGTTTATGGCGTAATGCTGGACAGTGTCTATACTCGATGTCACAGATGGCTTCAGGCAGTTTTTGCGACAGCAATGACAGGGGCATTTTGCTTCGGATACTATTACTGCGCCGGGATGCTGGAGTATACATCTACAGCGGCACTTTTGGCTATGGGCGGATATACCTGTCTCCTGCTGCGGCAGGAGAGGCGGACAGGCTTTGTGTGGTTTCTAGTGTTGGAGCTTTTGGGGTGTCTACTGCGCAGAGATGCCATGCTGATGATTCAGCCTCTGGGGCTGGCAGCTTTGGCCATCTTAATCGGGGAGAATTCCAGAGCTTCCTGGAAGGAGAAGGGAAAGAAAATCCTGGCAGTAGGCGGGGGCATTTTTCTGATTCTGTGCCTGAGCAGTGCTGGAAATCTCATGGGATATCAGGGCCAGGAATGGAAGCATTTTAAACAGTTCAATGAAGCCAGGACTCAGCTATTTGATTATTATGGAAATCCAGATTACGAAGAAGTAGCTGCTATTTTGGGCGAATATGGAATATCCAGAGAGAAGTATGAGGCCTTTGGGTCTTATATGATTATGAACTGGGAACCAGGGGCAGGCCCAGAGAGCCGTCTGGCTGCCTATGCTGCTGCAAAAAAGACTCCTCTGGGGATTGGAGAGCTTTTGCAGCGGATATACAATGCTTCGGTAACTGAATTTCCATGGAAAATTTGCCGCATGACAGTGGTGGCATGGGGGATTTTTGTGCTGTGGACCCTTCTAAACAGACGACTGGGGATGCTGTTTAGGGGGATAGTGCTCCTTGGGGGGGCAAGAATGGCAGTGTGGACCTACCTGGCATGGAGAGGGAGGTATCCCATGCGTGTAAAGCTTCCACTGGTCGCCTGCGAGGTACTGCTTTTGCTGGTTCTGGTCTGGCGGTTTTGGGAGGAGGGCCACAGGATATTGTGGAAGAAGGCTGTGGTTTCCATGGGGTGTATGTGCTTTTGGATGCTCTGTATGTTCTATGGGTGGAGACAGATTCAGTATGTGGAAAAAATAGGCGCCATGCAGGAGATTTTTACGGAAGGATTGGAGGATGTTTTCTCCCGCTGTCAAAGCCAACCTGAGAACCGTTATTTATTGGATGCCAATTCCCTGTCTGCCTATTCGGGAAGTGCTTTCCAGACTTCCGTGTACCATCCAATCAATGCAGTATTTAGCGGTGGCTGGTTTTCAGGCAGCCCCACAGTGCAGCGACGACTGGAAGAGTACCTAGGGGAGGCGGATGGATTTTATTTTCTGATTTATATGGATGGAAATCAGGAAAACAGCCCGCAATTTCGGTATCTGGTACAGGAGATGGGCAGGGAGCCAGAGCTGGCTGAGCAGTGGCCGGCTGCCCAGGGAGGGAACTATGGCGTCTATTATTTCCAGGGTTCATTTCCCTTTTGGAAATAGTGATTTTAAAAGGTGATTTGGGCAAATCATGCGGTCAGATAACCTCGCATGGAGCGCAGGGCATTCTTCTCTAAGCGGGAGACCTGGGCCTGGGAGATACCGATGGCTTCCGCTACCTCCATCTGGGTCTTGCCTTCAAAAAAGCGCAGGGAGATGATTTCATGCTCTCTGGGATTTAAACGCTTCATGGCTTCGCTGAGGGAGAGATGCTCTACCCAATTCTCTTCCTTATTTTTTTTGTCACTGATCTGATCCATCACATAGAGGGTGTCGCCACCGTCTGTGAGAATGGGCTCGTAAAGGCTCATGGGATTCTGGATGGCATCCAGTGCATAGGCAATATCCTCCTTGGAGATACCAATTTCTGTGGCAATTTCTTCAATGGAGGGCTCTTTTAAGTTCTTTCTGGTGAGAGTGTCCTTTGCATAAATGGCCTTGTAGGCAGTATCCTTTAGGGAACGGGACACTCGCATGGCACTGTTGTCCCGCAGGAACCGCCGGATTTCTCCGATGATCATTGGTACTGCATAGGTGGAGAACTTCACGTTTAGGGAGGTGTCGAAATTGTCAATGGCTTTGATCAGACCAATGCAGCCGATCTGGAACAGATCGTCCACATTCTCATTGCTGGAGGAGAATCGCTTGATTACACTTAAGACTAGCCGCAGATTTCCCTCGATATAAGTCTCTCTAGCCCTTTCATCACCAGCTTCGATCTGCTGGAAGAGAGCTTCTTTTTCATCTGCCTTCAGCAGGGGGAGTTTTGAGGTGTTTACACCGCAGATTTCCACTTTTCCCTGTGTCATTTCTTTCCTCATTTCTGCCCATGGGGCGCGTTGGATTATAGTGGTAGTATGTACCTGACGTAGAAAAATATTCCCTGTGGACACAGGAAAACGAAATTTATTGCTGCCAGATGTTCTCATATTTTCCATATGACGCATACCTGTAAATAGGAAGGAT
>CANRZC010000129.1 GCA_947644185.1 uncultured Acetatifactor sp. | reverse complement strand
GTACTATTTGTTGATGTAAAAAGGAGGAAAATGAACGGTATGGAACAAGAGAAGCTTATCCAGGAGCTGAAATAATGTAGGAAGATTGTTCCAAAATGTGCGGCCAGCTGCGCGTAGATGGGGCTGTGGCGAAAGGGGTTAAGACAGAAAATGAAACCGGTAAAACTGATTATTAGCGCCTTCGGGCCATATGCGGACAGGACGGAAATCCATTTTGACAGCTTCGGTGGACAGGGACTTTTTTTGATTACCGGGGACACCGGAGCCGGCAAGACTACAATTTTTGACGCCATAGCCTTTGCCCTGTATGGGGAGGCCAGCGGCGATGTGCGCCGGTCAGATATGTTTCGCAGCAAGTATGCGAAGGATGAGATTCCTACCTATGTGGAATACACCTTTCTCTATCGGGGAAAGAAATATACGGTAAAACGAAATCCAGAATACGAAAGGCCGAAGGGACGAGGCACAGGCTACACCCAGCAGAAGGCGGATGCGGAGCTTACCTTTCCAGATGGAAGAGCGCCTATCACGAAGACAAAGGATGTGACGAAGGCGGTGACGGAGCTGATTGGGCTGGACAGAAAGCAGTTTACTCAGATTGCCATGATAGCCCAGGGAGATTTCCAAAAGCTTTTGTTTGCGGGAACCCAGGAGCGGGGAGATATCTTCCGGCAGATTTTTGGCACAGGCATTTATCAGCGGATTCAGGAACAGCTGAAAGCTATGGTAAAGCTAAAAAGGGATGAGTACGAAGAGCTGAAACGCAGCATGAACCAGTATATGGAGGGCATTGTCTGCAAAGAGGATGCCGTGGGAGGTGCCAGCGGGAAGCTGCAGGAATTAAAAAAGCTCAAATTCGATGGCCGCATGGAGGAGGGACTGGATTTGCTGGCAAAGCTCTGTGAGGAGGATGAGACAGTTCTCGGAGAGATGGATGAGCAGCAAAAAAGGCTGGACGAGGAAATCCGAAAAAGGGATCAGCACATGGTGGACATTCGCCACAGACAGGAACAGCGCAAGGCTCTTTTGGAAAATCAGGCAAAGCAGAGAGAACTGCAGGCTGAGCTGACACACAAGGAGGCCCTTTTCGCACAGGCTGGACAAAGCCGGGAGGAAGGAAGAGGCCTGGAAGAGCAGCTGCAGGCTGCACAGAAAAACCTGGAAAAATTTGACAGCCTAGAGGAACAACGCAAAATCTCCCAGGAGGGAGAGCATGAGATTGCTGTAAAGAACCGGGATAGAGAGGACAAGCTGTCAGAGAAGCAGGCGTTGGAGAGCGCCCTGAAGGCGGAACAGGAGAGCTTGCAAGCTCTATCAGGAGCAGGGGAAGTGAAGGAGCGCCTGGAGCGAAGGCACAGTGACATGCTGAGCTGGCAGCAGAGTCTGAAGCGACAAAAGGATGGGCTGGCTCTGGAGCTGGAACGCCAGCAGAAGGCGGAGCAGTCCCTTGCAGAAAATCATACAAAGCAAACAGAGCTCTCAGAAAGCATTGCCCAGAACCAGAAAAAGAGAGAAGCACTTGGAAACCTGGATACCATGCTTTTGGCAGTGGAGCAGACCCAGGAGAAGCTTGTAGCACAGAGAGAGCTACTGCAAAAGCAGCAGGAAGAGAAGGAAAGGGCCCAGAAGGAGCAGGAACAGCTGAAAGCTACATTGGCCAGGCTGTCAGAGGGGAAGGAGGACTTGCGCAGAGAGCAGGAAAACTGTAAGAAAGAATGGGAGTCTCTCAAAGATATCGGGGAGACAGTGCTGGGACATCGCCATCAGTTAGAGGAGATGAACCAGAGACTGCGCTCCTGTGAAGAGCAGTCAGAGGGGCTGGGAGTAGCCACAGAAGCTGTCAATGCACTGGAAAAGGCATACAAAAAGGACTGTGCCAGTGCAGAGGCCAATCAAAGCCAGTGGAATCAGTATCAGGAGGAATGGGAGGCCCTGGGGGACGTGGAATCCCGCAGATTGCTTGGGATACAGCGCAGAGAAAAGCTTGGGGAGATGGAAGTTGCACAGGTAAGGCTGTCAGAGGAGGCGGAAGACTTACAGAAGCTGTGGGGAGAGCTTAACACTGGCAGAGAAGAATATCAGACTGCTGCAGAGGAAAAAAAGCAGCTGTGGGAGGCCTATCGGAGCATGGAACAGCAGTTCCTGGACGCTCAGGCAGGGCTGTTAGCCAGGAACTTACAGGAGGGCGCAGCCTGTCCGGTCTGTGGCTCTGTGCACCATCCAATTTTGGCAGGTGTTCCAGAATCAGTGCCGGAAAAGGCGGAGCTGGACCAAAAGAAGAAAAAATTGTCTGTGGTGGAAGCCAGGGTGGAGCGACTCAGCGAAAAGGCCGGGTACCTAAAAGAGCAGCTTCAAAAACAGATAAGGCAGACAGAGGAAGGGCTCCAGGAATTGTGCTGTATGGTGGCAGCTGTGCAGGGGGACAGGGAGCTTCCCCAGGAGAATATTTCTTTACAGGCAGACCATCAGCAGGATATGGAGCATATGCTGGGGAGAGGGCAGGAAGCCCTGGAATTCCAGGGAAAGCTGCAGAAAGCGCTTGGGGAACAATCAAATATCTTAAGACATCTGAAAGAAGAAATGGAAAAAGAGGCCGCAGAGATTCAGACAGCCTGTGAGCGGAAAGGGGAGTTGGAGGAGAAGCGGAAGGCCCTGGGGGAGACACAAAAGAGCCTGGATCAAAAACGCCAGGATACACTGTTAGCGCTGCATACCGCGAAGAGTCAGCTTGCGGAGAAGCAGAGGCAGTGGGAGAGATTCCTGTCAGAATTGGCTGATGGGGGGATACCCGAAGGGGATTTGGCTGAGCAAGATTTGCCTTTGGCCAAATGGCCTGCTGAAAAGCTAGTAATCTGCTTGCAGCAAATCTGTGAACAAGTAAAGGGGAAGCTGGAGCAGGCAGAAGCGGGTAGAAAGCGGCTGGAGGCTTTGGAAGAGCGCATGGCCAGGGCAGAGGGACAAGGGCGCAAGCTGGAGGAGGAGACGGAGACGGCGAAAGAAAGGGCGGCAAATTTGCAGGGACGCATACAGGCGGCTGAGAGACAGCTAGCTGTAGAGCTGCAAAAGACGCAGCTGCTTTCACAGGAAGTGGACAGGCTGCTGAAAGCCTGCCCGGAGGAATATATCCAGGATCCCCTCCTGGTATCTGGAGAGGGACAAGACAAACAGATAGAGTGCTATCTTCGCTGCCTGACAAAATGGGAAGAGCAGATTCGCGCTGATATAGCACTTTGCGGAGAACTGGATAAGGAAAGACAGCAGAAGGAAGAGCAGCTAGCCCAGACCCGTACCATGTTGGGAGAATGGGAGAGGGAGCTGGCGGGAATTCAGAGCAGAAAAGCGGAAAAGGCACAGCAGCTGCAGGAGGGTTTGTTGACCTTTTACAAGAGCCAGCAAGACACAGCAGAGTCTGTCTCTGCGCTGCAAAAGGAGTCTGGCGATTCTCTCAGCCCATTTGCCGTAGATGCCCTGGAAAGGCTTACTGGCATTTTACAGCAGTTGGAGGAAGAGATGGGAAGGAACCGCCTGGATCTGGCAAGAAGACAGCAATTGGAGGCAGATATCCCACAAAAAGAGACCCAGCGAAAACAGCTTATGGACGAAATCCAGAAGGTGGAGCTTGACCTGGCAGGAAAAAGGGCGGAGAATGCTGCAAGGCAGCAGCAGATAACAATTCTCATGGAACAGTTAGGAGACGAGACCAGAGAGAAAGCGCTGGAGAGTATTGTGCAATTACGAGGCAAAAAGAAGGCGTTAGAGGAAGCTTACCAATCAGCGGAGAAAGAGCTTGCGGAAGCCCGCACAAGATATGAACGAGTGGCAGCAGCCATTGATACCTTGGGCAGTCAACTGGCCGCTGCGGGAGAAGAACAGCAAAGTGAAGAGGAAGTGGCCGCCGAGAGAGAGCAGATACAGGAGGCGAAAGGGGAGCTCAGTGGGAGAAGAGACCAGAAGTACACAGCCCTTTCCCAGAACCGGGAAATTCTCCGCAAGGTGAGAAGCAGACGGGAAGAAATCACTGAGGTGGAGAAGAAATATGTGTGGATGCGCTCCCTTGCGGACACGGCCAACGGCAATTTAAGCGGCAAGCAGAGGATTGAGCTGGAGACTTACATTCAGATGACCTATTTCGATGGCATTATCCGGCGGGCCAATTTGCGGCTGCTGACCATGAGCAGCGGCCAGTATGAGCTGGAGCGCCAGCAGGAGGGGGATAACCGCAGGGAAAAGGCTGGTTTGGAGCTAGTTGTGATTGACCATTACAATGCCACGAGACGAAGTGTGAAGACTCTGTCAGGAGGGGAGTCCTTTCAGGCAGCTCTCTCCCTTGCCCTGGGCTTGGCGGATGAGATTCAATCTCACGCCGGAGGGATCCAGATGGACTGCATGTTTGTGGACGAGGGCTTTGGCTCTCTGGACGAGGAGGCTTTGGGCCAGGCCATGAAGGCTCTGAATCAGCTCACTGAGGGCAATCGCCTTGTGGGGATTATCTCCCATGTGGCTGAGTTAAAAGAGCGGATCGAAAAAAAAATCCTGGTGACAAAATGCAGAGATAGGTACGGCGTAAACAGCAAGGTGACCGTGCAGTCCTAGGCGGCATCTTCAAAAATATAAAATCAAATCTGAGGAGGAAATCATGAATATTTATGAAAATTGTCCAGTATTGGAAAACGAGAGATTTTTGCTTCGACTGGTGGAGGATGGGGACTGTGAGGAGCTGCAAAAGGTTTACAGCGATGTAAATGCCCTGCCATTTTTCAACAGCGATAACTGCGACGGAGATAATTTCTACTATGAGACACAGGAGAGAATGGCGGAAGCCCTTGCCTTTTGGAAGATGTCCTATGAAAATGGATGGTTTGCCAGACTGGCTATTCTGGATAAAAAAGCGTCAAGTGTGATTGGAACAATTGAGCTGTGTCTGCGGGTCTCCGAGGATGCATTTAACAATATGGGAATCCTGCGGGTGGATGTGAGAAGCGACTATGAAAAAGAAGAAGTGCTGTACCAGATTATTACACTTATTGTACCTCATATCCCGGAGCTGCTGGGATGTGAAGGAATTCTGACCAAAGCGCCAATCTATGCAGTGGAGAGAGTGAAAGCCATTCAGAAGGCAGGATTTACCAAATCAGAGGATTTCCTGATAGGAAAGAATGGATACACCTATGACGGGTACTGGACAAAGAAATAGGCTTTCATGGAGAGTAAAAGGACTGGTGGGAAGTAGATGGCGTCCCACAACCAGAGGAGGGGCAGTGACATATGAAGGTCACTGTCCCTCTCTGAATTGGTATCATACAAAGCACCGGAGCTGTATTTAGGCAAATTGGCTGTTATACAGAGCGGCGTATTTCCCGTTTCTTGCCATCAATTCGTCGTGAACGCCGACTTCCTTTATATCTCCGTCCTCCATATACAAAATCATATCGGCGTCACGGATGGTAGAAAGGCGGTGGGCAATCACGAAGCTGGTGCGGCCTTTCATAAGCTGCGCCATGGCCCGCTGAATCAAAACCTCTGTATGGGTATCTACATTACTGGTTGCTTCATCCAGAATCATAATTTCAGGATCGGAAGCGATGGCGCGGGCAATGGTGAGAAGCTGACGCTCACCCTGTGAAATGTTTTCTGCCCCTTTTGAAAGCTCCATATCATATCCACCGGGAAGTGTCTTAATAAAATCATGGGCACAGGCGGACTTTGCTGAAGCAATGATTTTGTTTCTGTCCATATTTTCTTCTGCATACCCCAAATTATCGGCAATGGTTCCCTGGAAAAGCCATGTATCCTGCAAGACCATGCCAAAGCGATCTCGCAATTCTTCTCTTGGCATATCACATATATTTACACCGTCAACTGTAATTGTGCCGCTGTTCGTCTCATAGAAACGCATTAACAGGTTGATCAGAGTGGTCTTGCCTGCGCCGGTAGGGCCGACGATAGCGACCTTTTGACCGGGCTTCACCGTCAAATTTACACCGTTCATTAGCATACGGTCAGGCGTATACCCGAACCGAACATTTTGAAAAGTTACGCTGCCAGCACGGTCCTGTGGAATGACGCCACGTTCTGCGTCAGGCAATTCTTCCTCTGCGTCCAGCAGGGCAAAAATTCGATCCCCTGCGGCTTTTGCTGCGCCAAAGCTTCCTGCCATACCGGCCAGAGAAGAAAAAGGCTCAGCAAACCGACGAGTGTATTCCAACATGGCCTGCACATTTCCCACGGTAATAAGTCCGCTTATGGCACCCAGGCAACCGATTGCGGCGCAGACCACATAGCCCATATCATTTACGAAAGTCGTAATCGGGCTCACTGTTCCTGCGGTTGTTTCCGCCTTATAGGAGCTATTCTTCAGTTCCTCATTCAAAGCAGAAAAATGCTGTTTTGCCCTGTCCTGATAACCAAAAGCCTGAACCACCTGTTGCCCGTTATACATTTCTTCAATATATCCGTTAAGCTGTCCCAAAAGCTCCTGCTGTTTCTCGTAATGCTTGCTGCTGGATTTCATAACACCTGCTGCGCTAAGGAGTGACAATGGCACCATAATAATGGGAATCAGCGTCAGCTTCGGGCTGATTGCCAGCATCATAAGAAGAATTCCGATTGCGGTAATCACCTGTGTAACAATAGAGGTAAGATTTTGGCTGACTGTATTATTGATGGTAT
>CANRZC010000128.1 GCA_947644185.1 uncultured Acetatifactor sp. | reverse complement strand
TATTATATGGCTGCGCCCAGCAGGATTCACCAGAAAATACTTAATTCGGTTAATAATGCAATTTATAACTATATCCGCTCTAAAAAAGGCCCTTGCGAGGTCTACCCCGCCCCCTTTGCCGTCAAACTGTTCGCAGGCAACGACAGATCTATAGTCGAACCGGACATAAGCGTAATCTGTGACCCCAACAAGCTGACTGACCGGGGATGTACTGGTGCCCCTGACTGGATCATAGAAATCGTTTCCCCCAGCACCGCCAGCCATGACTATATCCGTAAATTGAATCTCTATGCAGATGCCGGGGTAAAAGAGTATTGGATTATTGACCCTATAGAGAAATCTATTTATGTGTATTTCCTGGAAAAAGACAGATTCAAAGCAAAACCTTACACTTTTCAGGACAAGGTAAATGCCAGCATCTATGAGGATTTATGGATTGATTTTAACGAGCTGGATTTATAAAGGAATGGGGGAGCTTCATTGTAGCTGAACACAAAGCCTGAAAGGACATGCCTCTCCCTCCAAAACCGCAACATTTTCTGGCTCAGCTTCCGACAGCGGCAAATAGGATAACAAAAGCGGTAGCCATATACATGACACATAAATAGACCTTCTTCCCTTTTAAGTTTACCATATCTTTTTTATCCTTCCGTACTTATTTTGAAAGCTGTATTTCTCTACCTGCACTGGCAAATCAAGACGGTCACCCGCAGTCCATTCTCCCCATTCTCCACCAGAAGCTCCCCACCCATCTCCCTCATAAAATAGTCGGAAATGAACAGGCCTAAACCTGCACCCTCCATGTTTCGGGCATTGGTTCCACGCTTAAATTTCTCCTTTAAAAAAGGCAGCTCCTCCTGGCTCACTCCCCCGCCATAGTCCTCGATGCACACAGCAAGGCTCTCCTTTTCCCGCTTCACTGTCACATTGATTTTTCCAATCCCATAAGGCTCTCTTCTTCCATATTTATAAGAGTTGGCGAAGATATTGTCGAATACCTGCTGCAGTCTGAGTCTGTCCGCATACAAAAGGCAGGCAGGAATGGAAGAAATCTCAGCCCAGCCAAAATAGTCCGCACTCTCCAGCATTGTCACCAGCTCCCCACTCTCCATATCTGCAGGCGATACTGTAAGCTGCTCCAGCTCCTCCAGCGTTGCTGTGAAGAGATTGGCCACCAGTGCATCTATCTGGTCTGCCTTGCGGATGATCTGCTCATAGTTCTCTCTGATCTTAGGGTTTTCGGCCAGGGCCGCTCCCACCTCCGAGGCTGCCTTAATGCTGGCCACTGGTGTTCTGATATCGTGGGATAGCTTTGCCACCAGCTCTTTTTTGTCTGCGTTGGCCTTTGCCTGGGCCAGTCTGGCCTTTTTCAGCTCATCTCTCAGGATATCAAAGCTCTCTGTGAAAGCACCGAACAAATTCTTCCTGTCCATCTCCAGTGGAATGTCCAGATTTCCCCCTGCCACTCTGCGGGCAAAGTCCTTCAACTGGCGAAAGGGCCTGATGACTCTGTGATCCAGATAGACTCCATACCCAATACAGAGCCCTCCTTGGAGCAGCAGCGCAATCGTCACGGCCAAAGTCACGGTTCGCACCCTTCCTTCCATGACTTTCTCGCTATTATTAAAGATAATGAGCCTGCCGACCACAGCCCCCTCTCTCACAATATCTAAAATGGTGTCCCTGTGGGTAATGGCCCTGTTGACACTCTCACTTAAGCCATTGTCTGTCCGGTAGAGCACATTCTCTTCCTCATCCAGCACCACATAGGACAGATCCGTCCTATTTCTATGGATCTCCAGACTGTTCCAGTCCGCTTGCACAGACTGCCACACCTCATTCACTGCCACAGCGTCCTGAAGCTTGTCCGTATCCTGCAGCCGAAGCGCCAGAAGCAGCATCACCTCCACTGCAAGGATAAGTGTTTGCACAATCACAAATTCTCGCTTTTTCATTCTCTTACCCTATTCTCTGGAGGAAATGGAACAAAAGTATTTCTGCAAAGAGCCGCAGAACCTATACCCATCCCCCCACACTGTAAGGATGTGCTCCGGGTTTCCCGGCTCCCGCTCGATTGCCTCCCGCAGCCTCCTGATGTGCACATTCAGGGTACCATCACCTGTAAATTTATCCTCCCAGACTCTTTCAAACAGCTCTCGCTTTGATATTACTCTGTTCTCATTTTGCACCAGATAGGACAATAGTCGAAATTCCAGGGCAGTGAGCTTTACAGACTTTCCTTCCACAAGCACCTGTCTGGTGGCGAAGTCAATTGTCAGCCTGTCACAGCAGTATCTGTCACTCTTCTCACCGGAATATCCCTCCTGTCGCCGGAAGCGCTTCAACACTGCCTGGACTTTTGCCAGCAGAACACCCAGGGAGTAGGGCTTCTGTACATAATCGTCGCCACCGATATGCAGTGCCATGATTTTATCATCATCGCTGCTGCGGGCGGAGAGGAAGAGAATGGGGATTTCCGTCCTCTCCCGCAGCTCCCTGCACAATGCAAATCCACTGCCATCTCCCAGATTGATATCCAGTAGCAGAAGGTCCGCTGTATCTGTCTCAAAAAATCCGCGGCAGTCCCCTGCGCTGTATGCCACCGCAGTGCTGACGCCGAAGAGGTTAAAATACTCTGCGGTGCTGTCCGCAAGCAGCTTCTCATCATCTACTATCAGGCAATCATACCTCATCGGACCACTCCTTTCCGAAAGACAGCCGCCCACAGCGGCATATACAGCAGAAAGCGGACAGCCACTGACCTCTTCTCACATCAAAGTCAGACAATACTGCACCATTTCCCCGATCACCTCTGCCATTCTGGCAAAGCCCAAATCATTGGGGTGGCACCCGTCCACTGTACAGTCGTACCGCCTGTTTCCCGTGAAAAGCTGAAAGCCATCTATGAAATACACTCTCTCATCGCCGCTCTTTACAGCCTCTATGTAGGTCTGATACACCACATCCCTGCGTTTTATGTCCATCTCATTCCACAGCAAGCCATCCGGTTTGGACACAAAGATCACCGGCGTCTTCGGATTTGCCTGACGATATTTTTGATAAAGCGCAGCGTGTGTATTCTCCAGATACTCTGGATCCGGCGCGTTGTGGTCATAATCACAGACAAATATGCTGGCCTCAAGCCCTGCCAGGTACTCTGCCATCTGTGGCTCTCCCAGTGCATTGCCTGAAAAGCCCAGGCAGACAAAGTCCACATTATTCTCTCTGGCGATTACTGCAGGATAATGGTTGCCCGGCCTAGACACACAGCCCCCCTGGGTGATGGACGATCCATAGTACAGAACCGGCTTCACCTCACGGTACTTTCTTCCATGCTCTACCCTTGCGTTCTCGTCCAGACCGATATATAATTCCGCAATACCGCTGTAAAGGGGAAGATGAATCGTTATCTCTCGCATTTTTGCATCTGTCCCATACAGCACGGCCTCATAATCCTCTGGAGATTCCATGGGCGGCACAAAGGTTCCCTGAAAGATATCCGCAACACCATCATAGACATACAGGTCCATTCCATGGGTGCCGGTTAAAGGCATATGCGGCAGAAAGCACTGCCCTGTAAGCTTTGCCTTTACCGCCACATAAGGGGAATCTGTCCGAAAGCGGATACGCCCGCCTGACATATAACTGCTAACCTCCGCAACCCCCTTACTCACACGCTCTGCCACTTCCCTGGGCATACGCCTGTACTGCCCTGTCTCCTTGGGCTGGCATAGCCCATAGATGTCAAAGGGATCCTCCAGGGCATTGTGATACTTAAGCCCCTTAATGTCCAGCTTTGACTGTACTGCCAGATTTCGGTCGATCTCACCAATCTTCATATTGGCACCTCCTGCCCCGCCCCTGCGGGTTTTGATACTTTATGATACAACAATGTGACAGGCAATACAAGAAAAATAAATTTTTGTTGCGGATAAAATCACATTATGCTATAATATTATCATATCACACACTTTTTTGCTATATTCGGAGGTATACAGAATGTCCCATTTTCCGGAGGAATTAAAAAATTTAAGGCTCAAACGGGGGCTGACGCAGGCAGCCCTTGCAGGGGAGCTCCATGTAACACAAAACGCTATTTTCAACTGGGAAAACGGCAGGCGTGATCCCAGCATAGAAATGATTCAAAAAATAGCCGATTACTTCCAGGTATCCGTGGCATACCTTTTTGCGGAAAAGGAATCCTACCGGACCGTACTCAGGTTTCTGGATGCATTTTCAAAGGAAAAGGCCCACAGTGACAGTTCCATGGCGTCTGCCTTGGGCTCCTCCAAAGAGTCCCCCCACGATTTCCTGTGCACAGACCAGTCTGGGATCCCTCTGGCAGCCATTGAATGCATGGGGACAGATAAGTCTTATGCCCATCTGATGGCATACGCCGAAAAATGCTACCAGTGGTATCAGAAAACCTATGAGCCTCTCAATGTGGAAGGACGGTGTAAAGTAGCTGAATATGCTGAAATTCTTTCTGAATCAGAGAGATTTCAGAGAAAAATGGAAGAGCCTGCATAGGCACTGCTGAAAGGAGACTATTATGACACTAGACGAAATGAAACGCTTACAGAATGAAAAAGAGAATCCCCCCACAAAAGAAAAGCCCTCTTCCGTGGAATATCCATTTGACGAAGATTTACCCAACTGCGTCCGGGAGGATGCCGCCGCACATGATACAAAGCTGCAGAAGCGGCAGGGGGAGTATACCGTGGAGGATTATTACGCATGGCCAAAGGATCAGCGGATAGAGCTTATTGATGGTGTCATATACATCATGGAGGCTCCTAGCTTTGTCCATCAGAGGATTGCGGGCAAAGTCTTTGCACGTCTGGATGCCTATTTCGAAAAGAAGGGGGGCAACTGCATCCCCCTGCTCTCCCCTTTAAATGTCCGTCTGGACTGTGACGACAAGACCATGGTGCAGCCAGATTTGGTCATTCTTTGCGACAGGGATAAGATCAAGCGCTGGGGCATCATGGGCGCGCCGGACTTCATTCTGGAAATCCTCTCCCATGAATGCTCTTCTTCATTTTCTACCCGGAGAAAGGACAGCATCAAAAAACTCCAGAAATACAGCGATGCCGGTGTCAGGGAATACTGGATCATCGACCCGAAAAAGCGGACGCTGCTCACCTATGATTTCACAGACGACTGCCTGCCCCGCATCTATCCCCTGACAGGCACCGCCGGGCTTGCCCTTTATGGCGGCGATCTGCAGATTGATCTTGATGAAATCGACGCACTGATTCAGGACTGGCCGGAATAGCATACCGGTCAGCCTCCTGTTCTCAATAATGATATTTCTTCCGCATTCCAATCAAAAACAGCACCGTCACCGCAGCCGCCACCAGTTCCGCCGCCACAATGGAGAACCAGATGCCGTCCAACCCCCATATCAGGGGAAAGATCAGCACAGCCGCCACCTGGAACACCAATGTGCGCAGGAAAGAGATCAGCGCTGACACCAGGCCGTTTCCCAGAGCAGTAAAGAAGGATGAGCCATAAATAGCCAGCCCCGCAAACAGGAAAGAAAAAGAATATATCAAAAATCCACGCAGCGTCAAATCCAGAAGCTCCCGGTCATAGCCTACGAAGATAAGCGCCAAAGGGCGAGCTAATCCCTCTGCCAAGATCAGCATTCCCACAGAGAAAATGCCGATCAGCACCAAACTCTTCTTTAACAGCCCTTTCAGTTCCTGGTGGTTCCCAGCACCATAATGATATCCAATGACTGGAGCCACACCCACAGAATAGCCGATAAAAGCCGCCAGAAATATCATATTGACGTACATCAATACACCGTATGCCGCTACCCCATCTTCTCCTGCGTACTTCATCAGCTGGCCATTGTACAGCATGCCCACCACAGACATGGAGATATTGGACATTAGCTCAGAGGAGCCATTGACACAGGCCTTCACCAGGGCCATACCGTCAAACTTCGTTCTGGTGAGCCGCAGTAGGCTAGTGTTGGGCCGAGCAAAATAGATCAACGGGACAATGCCTCCCACCGCCTGGCTAAACGCCGTGGCCACTGCAGCCCCCGTCAACCCGAACTGCAGTACACCCACCAACAGCGCGTCCAGAATGATATTTGTCACGCCTGCTGCCACCGTCACAGCCAGCCCCAATTTTGGCTTCTCCGCTGTGATGAAAAAGCTCTGAAATTCGTACTGCAAGATAAGCGCCGGAAGCGCTGCCAGAATCACACGGCCATATATCACGCAGTTGTCCAGCATCTCTCCCTCTGCTCCAAGCCATGCTGCCACCGGCCGTAGCACCAGAAAGCCTACCGCACCAATGATGATACCGCAGAGTATAGACACATAGATAAACAGAGAAAACAGGCGCCTTGCCCTGTCCTTATCTCCTGTCCCCATGGTAATGGCAATGAGCGCGCTGCCGCCAGTGCCGAACATAAATCCCACTGTGCCTAAAATCATCAAAAACGGCATGATAAAGTTCACCGCCGCAAAGGGCGTCTTCCCCACAAAGTTTGACACAAAAAAACCGTCCACCACACCATAGATAGAGGTAAATATCATCATGATGATAGATGGAAAAGTAAACTGTAATAGTTTTTTATAGTTAAAACTGTCTGATAATTGAATCTTCATAAATACCCCTCCGTGTCCGTCTCGGTAGTGTCAAATACTACCCTATTTTTTGTTAC
>CANRZC010000127.1 GCA_947644185.1 uncultured Acetatifactor sp. | reverse complement strand
GATTGGAGACCAGGCATCGGATATTGTGGAGACTGCACCTTATGTGGCAAAAAACTGTCTCCTGGAAAGGGGATAAAATCAAGTGTTATTTTCTTAAGATTTATTGAATATCGATAAATATATATTGATTTTCATGATTTACTGTGCTATATTTTCTGTACAGTTCCCACGAATCTACGTTTTCCATCCAGTCAAAACGGTAAAGGAGTGTAAAAATCATGACAAATCAAGAACAAACCACATGGATAGATGCATCTGTCACATCTTCGAGCACAGAACAAGCAGCCACAGTAGGAAAGGCCATCCCCGCAGCGAAAGACAGCCTTTTCTCCGCAGTCCTACCGGATACCCCTGAGACAAAGCGGCTAAAAGAAAATTACAGTGCTATCTCCGCTGCAATTCTTGCCTATTCTGTCTTTTATCCCCTCTGCATGTACCGCAATGGCTCTGGCATCACCTTCCCCTTTTTCCTGGGAAGCGGGCTGTTGCTTTTAGGCTTTCTATGCGGCAGACTGGGTATGACTCTGAAAAAGGGAAGCGGCTTCTATATGGCAGCTATCCTTCTGCTGGGCATTTCCACCAGCTGCACAGATGACGCCAGAATCATCCTCTTCAACAAGCTGGGGGTATTCCTGCTGATGATGAGCCTGCTGCTGAGGCAGTATTATGACACCTCCAAATGGCAGATGGGAAAATACTTGGGCGCAATCTGTGCGCTGACATTTGGCAGCCTGGGGGAATGGGGTAGGCCAGTCTCCGACAGAATCCACTGCAAGAAAAATGAAAAACGGAAAATAGACAAACGGATCTGGTACGTCCTGCTGGGCGTATTGTGCGGGCTTCCTCTCATGGCCATCGTCCTTTTACTTCTGGCCAGCGCAGATGCGGTATTTCGGCAAATAACAGATCATATGCTGGAAAGCATCCATTTCAGCAATAGCACTGCGCTGGGGATTCTGTTTCGAATTGCCCTGCTCTTCTTTGCCACATATGCCCTGTTTGCCTATCTGTGCAAGAAAAAGATAAAAGAGGAGGTCACAGACAGACGCACCGGGGAACCAATCCTTGCCATCACTGTCACTGGCCTTTTGACAGCTCTGTATCTGCTGTTCTCAGGTATTCAGATTCTGGGACTGTTTCTGGGAAAGTTGCAGCTCCCGCCAGGATATACCTATGCCATGTACGCCAGAGAAGGCTTCTTTCAGTTGCTGGCCGTAGGCTTTCTAAATCTAGTCATTGTCTTAGTATGTATGAGCTTCTTTCGGGACAGCAAAGTGTTAAAGGCAATTCTGACAGTAATGTCACTTTGCACCTTTATCATGATTGCTTCCAGCGCCATGCGGATGATCCTCTATATCCGCTATTATTACCTGACCTTTCTGCGGATCCTCGTGCTGTGGGGACTGGCGCTTCTGGCAATGTTGTTCGTTGGAGTGGTGATCCGCATTTTCCGGGAAAGGTTTCCCCTGTTTCGCTATGCCATGGCCACGGTGACTGTGCTGTACCTGGCTCTGTCCTTTGCCCATCCGGATCTGATCATTGCCAAAGTAAATGTGCAAAGCACCCGCCAGGAGACAGCAGGACAATGGGGAAATTTCTTTCTGGCAAAAGAGCCCTACGACGATTATGGATATTTACAGAGTCTATGCGCCGATGCTGCCCCTATACTAGTTCCCTATCTGGAAGACATGGGCTATTCCCTGGAAGCCTTCTATGAAGATTCGCCCTCTGACTATGCTTTCTCAGATGAGGCCTCACCCTACGTCGTAGCTCGCAGCCAGGAGGGGTTCGGCTATTACTGGATGCAAGCATTAAAATACCGAACAGCCCATTTCAATCTGCGCACCTTCAATGTGTCAAGGGCCATTGCCCTGGAGGAAATCCGACAGGCCGCAGGCAGGTAAGTCCAGACATAAAAAAGCCCTAAGAGGAAAGGAGCTAGGGCAATTCCTCAGAAAACGCGTCCCCGGTGCCCCTGCGCCTCTCCAGACTCATATAAGCCTGATAGATAATGATAAAGCCCAGAGGCCCGCCGATGATGCCCCACATGCCAAACAGCTTAATGCCAGCATAGATGGACAGCAGAATCGCAATGGGCGAGACCCCGATCTTCTTCCCGATAAGCCTGGGCTCCAAAAGCTCTCTGATGAAAATACAGGCCACATACACCAGAAGACAGATCACCCCCCTGACATAGCTGCCGCAGAAAAACTGCTGTATGGCCAGAGGCACCAGCACTACCCCAGTGCCGATAAAGGGCAGCGCATCCAAAAAGCCTGCCAAAAGCCCCCAGAGAATACCGTCCTGCACACCGCTGATCGCAAGGGCCCCAGCGGTAACAGTGCCTATAATGCTCATGATAATGATCTGGGCCTTCACAAAGGTGGCGATGTAGCGGATAATACCGCAGATAATCTCCAGATACACATAGCACTCCTCCCGCTCCAGCAGTCGGTTCATAATGTCATCATAGTCCTTTGCCAAAAGCACTGTGGCAATCAGAAAAGTCACCAGAAATCCCCCTACAGAGGCAAACATTTTCACATAGGTCAGAGACTGGGAAAGCATCCCAGGGAGAAATTGTAGCTGAAAGTAGTCAATGCCATCCTGGATCCTGGCCAAAAGCAGCTGCTCTAAATACACATTGTCTATCCCCAGAGTCCGCCCTACCACATCACAGATATCGTGGATAAAATGGGACAGATCCGCTTCCAGGGAATCCAGGCCCTCCACCAGGCCCGGCAGGCTTCCGATGATCCAGGAAAACAGAACCCACAGTAGCACCGCCAGAATCCCACATGCCAAAAGCAGCAAAAGCAAGGTTCCAATCTGTCTGTGGATCCGAAGCTTCTTCTGCATCTTCTGAAGCAATGGGCCAAAAATAGTCACAAACAGCATGGCTGCCAACACTGGGGCTGTCAGAGGCGCGATGATTTTCAGGAAAAAATAAACTGCCCCTGTCAAAAGGAGCAGTGTAACCAGTCTGTTTTCTTTGATTTTTTCTACCATACGAATCACCATGCCTTTCCGCAGTCTGCTGTTGAGGATGTGCTATGCCCTCAAAATCGGTGTCTCGTATTAGTATGCTGTTTTTCTGAAAAATCATAACTGTGAAAAAGAGGAAAATGCCGGATGGGTGGGTTTCACTTGAAAATCCATTGGTTCTTTGGACACAGGATGGCGGAAGCTTAGCTGGTAGGCACACAGCGCCACATTTCGAATATGGAGCCTCCCGGCCAACTCCTTTGTCTCCAGATTGCCATATTTTAGATCTCCCAACAGCGGTGTCCCCCCGTGGGCCATCTGGGCACGAATCTGGTGAAAACGGCCTGTAAGGATGGTGATATCCGCCAGGGCAAGGCCCTGTTCTTCCTGTACCTGGAGAATGCGGTATTCCAGAACTGCCTTTTTTCCACTCCGTTGGTCAGGGGCACTCTTTTCAGGATTTTGCCTTATAATCACAGCTCTGTAATCAACAGATTTTCCATTTTTCACCGCCTGCTTTCCCAGGTAATCCGTCAGCCGCCCTTCCTTTTCCACAGGTATGCCACAGAGCACCGCGTAATACCGCTTGCAGAATGTTCCTTCCTCTCCCTGCTGCCGGAGCTGTGCCGTCAGGTTTGTCGCGCTGGCTTTCGTCTTCGCGAATACCAAAATCCCCTCCACAGGCTGATCCAATCTATGGATAATGCCCAGATAGGGCTCGCTCTGTCCACCAGAACTTCCGCCCCTGCCAGCCAATCCTTTTGCTTTACTGCGGCATAGATAGTTCTTCAGCTCACTGACCATATCCTGCTGCCCCAGCCTGGCAGTCTGCACTGCAATCCCAGCAGGCTTGTGGGCTACGATTATTTCTTTGTCTTCGTACAAAATCTGACTCTGCATTCTGCCCTCTCTGTTCTATAAATGCCTGAAGCCCAATCGCTCCATAGCCTCTCCCAATTCTGCTTCGCTGCCTGTTATCTATGCTTATCTGCGCAGCCCTCTGGGGTAATGGTTTTTCATAATGCCCCCAGCCAGCTTCCCCCAGCCTAAACCAAATCCCTCCACGCAAATCAGATACCATCCCTTCTCTCCCTGGGCGGGAAAGGTCTGACCGCTTAAATAGGCAGATACTTCCGGATCCGCAGCCCCTAGACTCCACACATGGGCCGCGACTCTTGGGTCCAGCGCCAGCGCCAGCGCATGGGAGGGCTCAAAGCGGTTCTTTTTTACCTCCCCCAAATGCAGCCCTGGTCGGAGTACCTTCAAACCTTTTAGAGAGGCTGTATCTGCAGGTGTCAGATAGAGATTCTCTCCAAATTTCATAAATTTAAGATCACCTTCCAGCCCTGTGGCCGCGCAAAGCTTCTCAAGCATCTCCGGGTCCAGAGCTTCTTTCCTGCCCTGGAAAAGCCGCAAATTCTCTGCGCAAAACTGCAGGAACTCTATGGGTGGCCTCCTGTCCGGCTCCAAGGCTTTGGCCCTGCCTTTTCTCTCAAAGTCTCCAGGCTCCTTCAACCTGTGCCCGTCCTTTTCCAGCACTGCTGCAAAATGTCCCTCCCCCCGGATCCGATGGGGCCATAGACGCACTGTGTTTTCCAACCCAGGCACAGGCTCCTCCGCATAGGCCGGCACACCGTCACAGCCATTCAGCCCCAATGGTTCCTTGTCCACAGATAAGATCCGAAATTCCCCATGGCGCCGCAAAAAACGACTTACGCTTCCCTCGTTTTCTTCCGGTGCAAAGGTACAGGTGGAATACACCAGCCTCCCCCCGGAACCCAGCATTTTTGCGGCACAGTCCAGAATGTCATCCTGGCGTCTGGCACACATCTGCACATTTTCCGGGCTCCATTCCTCCGAGGCTTCCTCATTCCTGCGAAACATCCCCTCCCCGGAGCAGGGCGCGTCCACCAGGATCCTGTCGAAATACCCCGGGAACCTTTCCGCCAGATGCTCTGGGGTCTCATTCAGCACACAGGCATTCCCTATGCCCATTCTCTCTATATTTTCCGACAAAATCTTTGCTCTGGCCGGATGAATCTCATTGCAGATTAAAATCCCTTTTCCCTGGAGTCTGGCTCCTATCTGTACACTTTTTCCACCTGGCGCCCCACACAGATCCAGAATCCGCTCCCCCGGCTGCACCTCTAAAAGTCCCACAGGCATCATGGCGCTGGGCTCCTGGATGTAGTACAGCCCCGCCTCATGAAAGGGATGCTTTCCCGGGTGGCTTCCAGGCTCATAATAGTATCCATGCTCCGCCCAGGGCACCGGAGACAGACTTTCAAAAGCCGCCAAGACGGCATTCTCTGCATCTGCGCCCATTTTCCTGGAGTTCAGGCATAGCCCCTGACTCCTCTCCTTCTCAAAGGCCTCTAGAAAAGTCCCATATTCCTCCCCCAGCATCCTCTGCATTCTCTCCAAAAAAGCCTCTGGCAGCATACGCTTTCCCCCTGTGTACATCCTCTCTCAACTACACTATTTGGTAATTTTTATTGCCGCAAGACCAGAAGAATGCCCAAGCGAACCTTGTCCGTTTGGGCATTCCTCTGTGTGAGGTTGGCTTGCAAAACAAACTTGTTCGCTTGTAAGCCTTAGAACTTCTTTTTAGCTTCATACTTTGAACCGATACCCCACTCCCCAAATGGTCTCAATATACTGGGGCTTCGCAGTATCCTTCTCTATCTTCTCCCGAATCTTTTTGATATGCACCGTCACTGTGGCAATGTCCCCAATGGAATCCATATCCCAGATCTCCCTAAACAGCTCTTCCTTTGTATACACATGATTGGGGTTCTCCGCTAGGAAAGTCAACAGATCAAACTCCTTGGTGGTAAATGTTCTCTCCTCCCCGTTTACATACACACGGCGAGCCGTTTTGTCTATGCGGATACCTCGGATTTCCACAATATCATTCTGAGGCTTCTGGTTGGTGCCCACCAGTCGCTCATACCGGGCCATATGCGCTTTCACCCTGGCCACCAGCTCACTGGGGCTAAAGGGCTTTGTCATATAATCGTCTGCCCCCAGGCCCAGCCCTCTGATTTTGTCAATATCGTCCTTTTTGGCCGAGACCATCAGGATGGGAATATTCTTCTCCTCGCGGATTTTGCGGCACACCTCAAAGCCATCCATACCAGGCAGCATCAGATCCAGAATTACCAGATTGTACTCCCCCTTCAAAGCCATGTTCAGCCCTTCATCCCCGCTATTGCAGATATCCACCTGGAAATCACTCAGTTCCAGATAATCCTTCTCCAGATCCGCGATTGCCACTTCGTCCTCTACAATTAATATCCTGCTCATCTTCTCTCCAACCCTTCCTTTTCGAATTTTATTCACTCTGAAGTTCAATGTACTTCCTCAGTACAAAATGCATACATGTTCCTTCGCTCTCCTTGCTGGTGGCCCAGATATAGCCGCCGTGGTCTTCAATAATCTTTCGCACAATGGAAAGGCCGATGCCACTGCCTCCCTGGGCAGAGTTCCTGGAGGCATCTGTGCGATAGAACCGCTCGAAAATCTTTGGCAAATCCTTCTGGGCAATGCCCTTGCCATTGTCCTCGATTTCAATGCGTATGGAGTCCGCTTCGTCCAAAATCCGAATGTCAATCTCTCCGTGGGGCTTATCCATATATTTTACACTGTTGCTGATAATATTGTTGATGACCTTCTTCAAACAGTTCCCCTTCTTCTTTTACCACA
>CANRZC010000126.1 GCA_947644185.1 uncultured Acetatifactor sp. | reverse complement strand
CTTCTGGACAGGAAAAAAGGGCTATGCTATTATGGGAGGAAGAAAAATAATCTTTTGAGGTGTGGAAAGTATGGATATATGCTTTGACAATCATGATGAACGGATCAAGTATTACGAACTGCTGTTGGAACGGAATCTGGAAGCGCTTCCTAATTTTCCACTTCCTGAGGGGTATCATTTCGTCTTCTACAAGCAGGGAGACCGGGATAACTGGATCCACATAGAGCAATCTGCCAAGGAGTTTACCAGCTATGAGCAGGGACTGGAAGCCTGGAACCGGTATTATGCCAGTGCGGAAGATATTCTTCCCAATCGGATGGTCTTTATCGAGACAGATACAGGGGAAAAGGTTGCCACAGCCACTGCCTATTACGACATAACCGGCCGTGACAAATCAGGCGCCGGCTGGCTCCACTGGGTGGCTGTCCGCAGGGATTACCAGGGGAAGGGGCTGTCAAAGCCCCTGATTTCCTATGTGCTTCAGCTAATGCCTAAATTGGGCTATGTCCATGCCAAAATCCCCACTCAGACCACTACCTGGGTGGCCTGTAAGGTTTATCTGGACTTTGGCTTCCTCCCCATCCCCCAAAATGCCATCCACAGCAGGGACGGATGGCGCATTGTGAAGACCTTGACGAACCACCCTGCCTTACAGTCCTTCGACGCTGCCTCCATGGACGAAATCCTGGGCAAAGCTATTCCTGACCTTTCCCCAAAAGAGCAGTCCTAAGGACAACCTAGAGCAGAAAATGACAAGACTTTATAACCCAAATAAGGTATCCTGTATATGGCAGAGGGCAAATGGGAGGGCAAAATGGACTGGCTGACAAGCTTAAAAGTGGCAATCGGCTACATGGAAGAACATCTACTTGCGGACATCACGCCCCAGGACGTGGCTGCTGCAGTGCACATATCGCCCTTTTACTTTCAAAGAGGTTTTAAAATCGTCACAGGCTATTCCATTGGGGAATATCTTCGAAACCGCAGGCTCTATCTGGCAGGACTGGATGTGATTGCGGGAGGCGCTCTTAAGACTGTCTCCGGTCAGGGGAAAGGTGGCAGACGGCCTATGGAAGAAAAGGTTATAGATCTGGCCTACAAATACAGGTACGATACTCCAGAGAGCTTCACCAAAGCCTTCTCCCGGTTTCACGGCCTGTCTCCCATGCAGCTTCGCACCCAGCCTCACCAGATCAAGGTCTTTCTGCCATTGCTTGTGGAAATCTCAATAAAAGGAGGAACCAAAATGGAGTATGTGATCGAAAAAAGGCAGGCAATGAAACTGATTGGATTTGAACGAATCTTTTCCTTTGACTCTTCCTACCAGGAAATCCCTAAATTCTGGGATGAATTCTGTGAGCGGTACTGTACCTCCCATGACAATTCCGGTCAGGCGCCGGATCAGAGGGAGGCAGAAATCCGCCAGACCATTGCCGAGTGTGTCGTGGGAGAATTCGGTGTCTGCGTGGAGGATCTCTCAGACGGGGAACATTTTCGGTATTACATTGCAGGTGCCTACCAGGGTGGCAAGGTTCCAGAAGGCATGACCGTCTTCGAAATTCCCGCCTGTGAATGGGCTAAATTCAAATGTACTGGTGTCATGCCAGATGCCCTGCAGACCGTCAATACCCGCATTTTCAAGGAATGGCTGCCCGGCAATCAGGAGTACGAGATGGCGTATCATCTCAATATCGAATGGTATTCCGGCGGTGACACAGACAGCGATACTTACGAGAGCGCTATCTGGATCCCGGTAAAGCGACTGTAATTTTCTATGGAGGAGGTGGTATCATGAACGTGAAGCAATGCATTAAGGAATCTTTCGTGGTCATCGGCAAAGAGGGTTCCACCCAGGACGGCCACCAGTTTATCCAACGATTATGGGATGAGGCCAATTCCCACTTTGCAGAGGTGGCCCCTCTGGCCAAGAAGAACAAAAATGGGAGCCTGGCAGGTGTCTGGGGCGCCATGTCCGATTTTTCTCGCTCTTTCCAGCCCTGGGAGGAGCATTTCAGCAAAGGCTTATATCTGGCAGGGGTAGAATGCGTGGACAATGCCCAGGCACCGGAGGGCTGGACGAAATGGATTATCCCAGGGTATGAATATCTCTATGTGGAATGTGACAGTGAGAATACTTTCCCGGAAATGCTGGCCTATCTGGAGGAGAAGCATATCCCCCTGGCAGGGGCTGTGCATGATTTTACCTGCCCTGAAACGGGAAAGCAATATATGTTCTTCCCCATTCGAAGGCTCTGAGTGGGGTTACCAGCGTCAGCTTTTCCAGCTGGCGCTCATAGCCTCAAAAAGTCAACAGCCCCACTGCTTCCACCCAGTATACGTGCAAGCATGTCCGCTTTCCTCATTGCTTGCGGAAATCACTGTCTTTACAAATCAAGGGCCGCAATCCTCGCCTGTATGCTGTCCCTGCGCTCCGTCAGCATCATCTCCCCGCTGAGTCTGGCATAGTCAGGGCTTCCAAAGGCAGCGATGAACTGAGCGCTGGCGCTATTTCTGGTGAGCTCTGTGAGGAGAATCAGTATCTCGTTCCCCTGGCCAAAGGCCTCCTCGGCAAAGGAAAGGAGTCCATGGAGCCTGCTTTGGACCTTCTGTGTCTCCCCCTTCATTCCATCCACCTTTGCCAAATAGCATTCCTTCAAAAAACCGTAGGCCTCTTCGCAGGTAGCCACACCTTGTACCAGCAGCTCCCTGTGTCTCTCCTCCAGAAAGCGAATCACATTTTTATGCTTCCTTTTATCTGCCTGGGACAGGGAATTGGCGGCTCGCAAGCTTTCCAGCAGTTTCCCTCTCCCCAATGAAATCTCCTCCAGCCGGGCCAGGATCTGGGTTCCTGTACATCCCTCTTTCTTTGTCAGACTTTCCATGCCTTTTAATAAGCTCCTCAGATCTGTCAGAAAGGCTGCCTGCTCCATGACATCCTTCATCTGGGCCTGGACCCCGTCCAACAGCATCCCCAGCAGAGAAAGTCGCTCATCAAAAGCAGCCTCTCTGGCCTTTGCCACAGCGCTGCCAGGGCGGCCCTCCAGGATATCTACAATATTGTAATCTTTTTTATATTTTTGATACAAATTATAGTAGGCGGTAAATTCCTCTGCCACCCTGTCATTTCGCAGGTACTGTCCCACCAAAGCCCTGTCCACTGGCAGTCCATCCTCCTCATGCAGAGTCAGAATTTCCGACAGATCCTCCCAGCCTCTGGCTGTCACATAGCTCCGCCCTCTGGCAGTGGTCTCAATCCTATAGAAATGTTCCTTCTTCAGATCCAGATAGCTGGTAATGGCATTGTGGATCCGCTTTTGGGAAGCATACGCTTTCCAGACCTCATAATCTGGCTCCACCTCCATAACCTTTAAACGGTCCAGGGTGGCCACGTCGAATTCCCGCACAGACCTGTTGTATTCTGGCGGGTTGCCTGCGGTGACAATGACCCACCCTTCTGGAATCTGATGGCGGCCAAAGGTCTTGTACTGGAGAAACTGCAGCATAGCAGGTGCCAATGTCTCGGACACACAGTTGATCTCATCCAGAAACAGGATCCCCTCCCTGATGCCCCCAGCCTCCATGGTGTCGTAGACAGAGGCGATGATTTCACTCATGGTATATTCTGAGACGCTGTAGGAGACACCGTCATATTCTTTTTGTGCGATAAATGGAAGGCCCAGAGCAGACTGTCTGGTGTGATGGGTCATGGAGTAGGACACCAGCGCAATCCCCATCTCCTGGGCAATCTGCTCCATAATGGCCGTCTTTCCGATGCCTGGGGCTCCCAGCAAAAACAAAGGACGCTGGTGGGCCACCGGTATCTTGTATTCGTTGCACGCATCCTTCTTCAGATAAATTTTTACTGTATTTTTCACATACTCTTTGGCCTGTTTTATGTTCATATGCCCCCCAAACAAATTTCCTGGCCACTGTGCACATAGCTCACCTGCTCCCCCATCACTTCCCGCAAAATCTCATAGGGCAGCTCTCCGGTGCAGTGTCCTGTGTAAAACCGAGTATTCCATTTCCGCAGCTCTTCTGCTGTCTCCCTGACCAGCGCCAGATCCGCCTCATTGTAGCCGGACTTTCTGCTCATATGGAAGCCGCTGATGACTACGTTTGGATCTTCTCCGTAGATTTCCCGGTATCTGTCCAGAATATTCAAAATCCCATTGTGCGCGCAGCCTGATAATAGCACACGCTTTCCTTTCTCCTCCAAAACCAAATAGTGCTCATGGAGAAAGGTATCCTGTACAAAGCCCTCATCTGTCTTTCTCTTCAATTCCCCATTTCCCTCAGGCCACAGCCGCCTTCCGCACACCTGGCCAAACAGAGAAATCCCCCTGTCAATCTCCCGGTCCCCGTCCACCCATTGGATCTGTGGAAGGGTTAAGATCCGCGGGTCAATACCAATGTACCTTTCCATGGTCTCATTCTTGTGATAATACTGCTCCCCTGCCAGACGCTGGATCCATATCTGAGCCCTGGGGTTTTGCTCCACAAAGGTCAAAAGCCCTCCTGCATGATCATAATGTCCATGGCTGATGACAACCATATCCACCTGCCTCAGATCAATGCCCAGCTTTTCAGCATTGGAGAAAAATCCCCCGGAGGCCCCTGTGTCCACCAGAATTCGGTGCTTCCCTGTCTCAATATAAAAGCTCAACCCGTGCTCATACACACAGCCTTCCGCCCCTGGTGTATTTTCCATTAAGTTTACAATCCGCATTTTCTGTATTCTCCCTGCCGGCTCTTTCACCCATTTACACTTCCGTCTCTGCCGCCTCCGGCGGTCTTCTCACACTATCACCTTCATACTCCAGGGCGGCACCGGCCCCCGATTCTCATCCTCCTCCAAAAAGGCAAATATGACCTGGTAGTCCGGCATTCGCTCCGGGTAAATGCCATAGCCGTCTGTAAAATAAACTAAGCCCTTCAGATTTTCGAATTCGCCAATGTCCCGCAGCTTTTCCACATATTGAAATACCGGCCTAAAGTCCGTGGCTCCAAAGCCAGTGAGCTTTCCCTCCTGCAAAAATATCTCCAGATCCCCCTCACAGGTAAGCTTCCTGTCGCTTTGCACCTGATTGTCACACTGGAGAATGTGGATATTGAACTTTGTAAAGAAATTCTCGTAGCCCTTAAGCAGGGAATAGGTCTTTCGCAAAAAGGCCTTCACCGCCTCTCCGTCGCAGGAAGCAGAGGTATCGATAGCTATGACGAATTCCCTGACCTTTTTGCTCTCCCGGTACTCCAGAGGCTCTATCAGCGGCAGATTCCCGTAGTGGGTGAGTCCATAGGTATAATAAATATAATCGAATTCCTCCTTACTCACCATCAGCTCCTCCCCAGGCACTGCGAAGCGGCGCAAGATTTCTCCGTAGTCATACTGTTCTCTGGTGGCCTCCCCCAAATTCCGTTCCAGGCTTTTCACACTACCCTTCGACCCTGCAAAGGACTTTAGCTCCATCTTTACCTGTTGGCTGAGCTTCCGCCACTGCTCCATCACAGGATCTCCATCCCCCTCCTGTTTCCAGAGCTCATGTCTGTCCCGAAAGGACAGCTGTACAAGCTCCCGCTCCTCCTCCACAGACAATGGGTTTCGGATAAAATATCGGTAAAGTCTCTCCGCTGTAAGCCCTCCGGCCCGCTCCTTTAAGATCTCCAGTTTCCCCAGAAAAGCCCTGTCCTCAGGAAGCGTTGCGCCCTCCAACCCCAGCTCTAAAATCACATGCTCCACAGCCAGATCTGCTGCCAGATTCCAGGCCTCAGGCTCCAATTGTTGGGCTCGAAAGCTATGAGAAAAGATGCTATGTAACAACATGTGAAGATAGCTCCGCGTGATTTGCTCCGGCTTCCTCTGGTAGCCTTTCAGGACAAAGGCCCCATCGTACAGGCAATTGCCGCCATCTGAGGCAAACCCTTCCATCCCCGGCCGCTCCTTAAACCCAAACGCCGCTAGTGCCGGGGCAAAGAAGCGCAGATGCATCAGGATATCATCTCTGGCCAAAGCTAGAACCTCTCCCGCCAGAGATGCAATTTTCTCTGTATCAGAATCGGACCTCATAAGAACCCTCCAGTCCCTCTTTCCTTCCCTTATACTTTCATGCCATTCAAATAGGCTTTCTGCGCAGTGGTCATGCGGTTGCTCTCCCTGGCCTTCTGAATGGCCTTGTTGTGGGTCCAGGGATCCAGCCGCTTTTCTTCTATGTAGGGAAGTGTTGCCTCATACTGCTTCGCCAGCGCCGTGGCAAAATACCATGCCCGCATCATATTGATGTAGTATTCCTCTGATTGGATTCCCACCACCCAGTCCAGATATTCTGTGGAGAAATCCTCCTCCAGAAAGAAACGCATCAGCATCCCCACTCCAAAGCGAACTGTATATGTCTTATCAGAGGCAATCCATTTTTTCACAGACTCCAAAAGCTCCTTTTTGTGCTTTGCAAACACCTTTGGCACCATCATATCACAGGTGGCCCAGTTGTCCATATAGGGCAAAAATCGCTCTGTCTGTGCCAGGCATTCCCCATAGTCCCTTATCTGTTCCACCACAAAGGCATGTACATTATTTTCGTCGTAATACCTGTGGGGCAGCTCTGCCAGAAACTCTCCAATCTGCGGTCTCGGCGACGGCTCCCCTGTTAGAAGGGGACTGTGCCCGATGGATGCACTTTTTGCGGAGTTTTCACACTCAAGTGGTTAAAGA
>CANRZC010000125.1 GCA_947644185.1 uncultured Acetatifactor sp. | reverse complement strand
AGGGAACAGGTACAGCCCGTCTCTATGTATCCAGCTCCAGGCTGACCATCAGGGCCCTGTCCACTCTCCTCATGATTTCTCCATCCAAATGGCATACCTTATCCTTCAGGCGCTTTTTGTCAATGGTGCGCAGCTGCTCTAGCAAGACCACAGAATCCTTATCCATGTCGTACAGTGCAGCATCCAGCTCGATATGGGTAGGCAGCTTCGCCTTATTCATCTTAGAGGTGATAGCAGCGCAGATGACTGTAGGGCTATGCCTGTTACCCACGTCATTCTGGACAATCAGCACAGGCCTAATGCCTCCTTGCTCTGAACCGATTACCGGTCTCAAATCCGCATAATATACATCTCCTCTTCTCATTTCTCCTCCAAATCCACCCCTGCCCTTCCTCTAAAGTGGCAGGAATCCATGCATTCTGTATTTGTAGGATAGTATTGCCATATTCTAGTGACCTATTCAGAGGATTCTATCATTTTCTGTATAAATCCTCGGAATCCGTTTTCCCAGGTCGCAGAGCAATTCATAGTGAAAACGTCCCGACAGCTCCCCCAACTGCCCAGCATCAATCTGTAAATCCCCATCCCGTCCCAGAAGCACCACCCTATCTCCTTCTATAGCCTGGGGAATGTGGGACACATCCACCATAAACTGATCCATGCAAATCCTTCCCAGAATCGGTGCCTTCTTTCCACGTATCAGGCAAAAGCCTCGACCAGAAAGGCTTCTGGGATATCCGTCCCCATACCCCACAGGAATCGTAGCAATGCGCATTTGCCTTTCCGCAGTAAACGTACCGCCGTAGCCGATGGCTTCCCCACACTCCACTGTCTTCACATAAACAACATGGCTGTAGAGAGAAAGCACCGGGCGCAGGCATACATGGTCTCTTCTCATCTCATCAGAAGGGTACAGTCCATACATGGCGATTCCTGCCCGCACCATGTCCATCTGTGCCTGTGGCATCTCCAGGATTGCAGCGCTGTTGGCACAGTGCTTTATAGGAATATCAAAAGAAAGCTCCCCCTTTATCATATGGAGAAAGCTGCGAAAAGTTTCCAACTGACATTCTGCATTTGACTTGTCAGCCTGATCTGCCTTGGCAAAATGGGTGAAGATTCCCTCCAACTGAATTCCTCTCTCCTCCAATAGTCTTCTGATAAAAGAAATTCCCTCTTTGTCCGGTCGGATTCCTATCCGGTTCATACCAGTCTCCACCTTCACATGGACCTTTGCTGTCTTTCCCAGCCTTCTGGCAGCCTTCCCCAGCTCATCTATCATGTCCAATCGAAACACCGTAGGTCGAATTTCCTCTTCGATAAGCTTCTGGTAGGTATAAGGAAATGTATAGCCCAACACCAGAATGGGCTTTTGAAGCCCTCCCTGCCGCAGGGCAAATGCCTCTTCTGCTGTAGCCACAGCAAATCCAGCTACAAAGGGCATGGTCTCCAGTCTTCGGGCAACAGGCACACTGCCATGCCCATAGGCATCGGCCTTGACCACTGCCAGCAGCTTTGTCTCTGCCTCTAAGCTTGCCCGCATCCCTCTCATATTTTCTTCCATAGCCTCCAGGTCTACCTGTGCCCACACCCTCTGGCAGTAGTCAGGCAGACCATTGCCCTTTTTCTCAAGCTCCATATTCCCTCCCTTGCATCTCGCTTCCTTATGATAAAACAGCAATTGCCTCTGCCACATCACCTGCCGTGCAGGCATAGGCGCTCTTTTCCCCGGCCACTCGGTCCCCTGCTCTCCCATGGACATAGACCCCTACAGCAGCTGCCTCAAACCCTTCCATCCCCTGGGCCAAAAGTGCCGCAATAATTCCTGTCAGCACATCACCGCTTCCCGCTGTGGCCATGCCATTGTTTCCGCTGAGATTTACACAGATATCTCCAACTTCCCTGCAGATAAATGTGCGGGCATCCTTTGCTGCCACCACAGCGTGCAGCTCTGTTGCCAGAACATTGCCTGCCGCCATAAGATCTGCCTTGCAGTCAGCCACGGACCAGTCTAAAAGCCTTGCCAATTCTCCCACATGAGGGGTCAGCAGAACAACCCGGCCACTCTCCCCCTGTGCTGCCAAAAGCTCGAAAAGCTCCCTGTGCTCCGACAGGAGATTTAATCCGTCTGCATCCACCAGCAAAGGCTTTCTGCTCTCCTGGATGACCTGTTTTAGACAGGCAAAGGCCTCCTTACTTTTGCCAAGCCCCGGACCTATGGCCGTCACACCCGCCCACTCCATACCAGCCCTTAAGTCTTCATATGTGCCAAAAAGTGCCTCCGGTACAGCCTGCTGCACAATGATTCGATTCTCTGGCGAAGTGATTACCTTCACCATCCCTGCACCTGTCCTATAGCAGGCCCTTGCCGCCAGCACAGCGGCACCTGCCATGTTTATGCTTCCAGCTACCAGCAGCGCCTTTCCAAAGGTTCCCTTATTTCCTCCATTGTCACGCTTTGGCAAAAGTGCCCAAATATCCTCATCATAGGCATACAGTTCAGGTTCCCTGTGGAAAAAACTCCTTTCAGAAATGCCAATGTCCACAGTCCTTATCTCCCCGGCATATTCACATCCCGGGTACAGCACAAGCCCTCTTTTGCAGAAGCCAAAGGTAACGGTAGCATCTGCACTCACAGCCCGGCCTAGGATTTTACCTGTGTCTGTATCTATCCCACTGGGGATATCAATGGATAGCTTCCATCCCACCAGGCTTTGAAACCTATCCACCGCGTCTGCAAATGCGCCCTCCACACTCCTGGACAGGCCTATGCCGAACAGGGCATCCACCAGCACGCCATACCTTTCCTGTGTGGGGCTGTCCGTGCATGCTACCGGGTAATTTTTCAGAATCTCCATCTGCTGTTTCCACTGTTTTGAGGCCCTATCCCTGTCCCCCACACACCAGATCTCCACCTTATACCCTTTTTCACTCAAAAGCCTGGCCACTGCCAGTCCATCGCCGCCATTGTTGCCTGTTCCTGCCATAATCAAAGCATGTTGTATGCCGCTCTTGTCCCCACAGTGTTCCTCAATGATCTCCACTGCGCCCAAGGCTGCCCGCTCCATCAGGACACAGGCAGGAATGCCTATCCTTTCTATTGTGTTGTTGTCATACTCCTTCATTTCCGACGCTGACACCAAATATCGCATTTCACACCTCCTGATATCAAAAACAGACTGTTGCTTTTCTTTCGTTGCAATCAGTCCGTTTTAATTCCCAAATCTCTTTTTCTTCCGTATTCATATGTTTTGACTGCCTGGCTCATGATGCATGTCAAAGATATCCACAACCTCAGCCCCAAACACATCATGCATATACTGATAGATGGCGTGATTATGCCGCTCCATCTCCTGCTTCCTGACCAGCCTTTTCTTTAATTCTATACGGATTTCTGATATCCATTCTTCCGTATCTTGAATTTTCTCATTATTTTCCGCCATCATATCATAGCAGGAATCCATGGTGGCCAACATCAGCTGGAAATTCACCCGATCAATTTCTCTGGGCAGATCCAAAAGCGCATCCTGACAATTCTCCAGTTTTTCGTTGCACTCCTCCACTAGACGTTTATTTTGCTCAGTCTTCTGCACATTTTCTAAATCATCCTCTTGTTCCCCGTCCCCCATCATGGAGACAATTTCCTCCATCAGACGTTTCTTTAGGCGTTTCACTTCCTTTATCTCGTTGTTCAGTTTCCCCTGCTGTTTCAAAAGGATGTTCAGTTCCTCCTCCAGCGGGGCCACTTCTTGTCTGGTTTCCTGGTTCAAAAGCTGATACCATTTATTGTCAAGGGTCAGAATGGGTATCCTTTTCCCTTTTAATGCCTGTTCAAAAAGCTCTCGTCTATTCTCTTCCCCTAAATATCCTTCTCCCACACGCCTCATAATCCCTTATGCACCTCCCAGGTCTTCTATAGAATGTCCCTTCTCCATTTGATACCTGCTGATATTGTAGGACAATTTCATGAGACTGTCCGATAGGTGAACATTCTCCACCTGGATCCTCTCTGGTACGTTCAGATCCACATGGGCAAAATTCCAGATAGCGCGAATGTCCGTCTTTGCCAGCCGCTCTGCCACAGGTACAGCACTGGTTTTCGGAATCGTCAGCACCGCAATGTCAATATCATTCTCCTGAATAAACTGTTCTAGCTCCTCCATAGGCATGACTCTGACTCCTCTAACCTCACTGCCTACCAAATCCGGATTTTGGTCGAACATTCCCCGGAAAATAAATCCTCTCTTCTCAAAATTCAAATAGTTCCCCAGCGCACGCCCCAAATTTCCCGCACCGATTATCACGAATTTATGCTGTCTGTCCAATCCCAGAATCTTGCCGATGGCATCATAGAGATACTCCACATTGTAGCCATAGCCCTGCTGGCCAAAGCCTCCAAAATTGTTGAAATCCTGTCGAATCTGGGAGGCTGTCACCTTCATCAACGCACTCAAGTCCTGAGACGATATCCGCTCCACACCTTCATCCTTAAGCTCTCCCAGGTATCGAAAATATCTGGGCAGGCGTCCGATAACGGCCTGTGAAATTTCTTTTTCTTCCAAATTTCTATCCCTCCAGCATTCACAGCGGTACCGCAATACTACTATTTTTCTTATTCTAATACCATATCCTTATATTTGATACGATAGATTCGTCTCAGAGAATCATTAATGCGCTCCTCGTCAATCGTCCCGTTCTGGACAGCCTCCAGCACTCCTATGTATGCCTTTTCATAATCCTCAGGCATCAAAAGCATATCACAGCCTGCCAGCACTGCCATGATAGCGGCTTCGTCCGCGGCATAATATTCTGAAATAGCCGACATATTCAAGGCATCTGTGATAATGACTCCCTGGAATCCCATCTGCTCCCGCAAAATATCCGTCACAAGCAATTTCGAAAAAATGCTCGGATTATTGTCTCCTGTCAATGCCGGAGCCGCCATATGGCTGACCATCACCATTTCCACACCCTGGTCAATACCCGCCTGAAAGACAGCCAGCTCTTCAGCCCTAAATTGCTCTGCTGTCCTGTCTGTTGACACCATTCCCTCATGTGTATCCTCTGTGGTACTGCCTATCCCCGGGAAATGCTTCAGACAGGCGGACACTTTCTGCTCCTGCAACCCCCGGACCATAGCTGCAACATAGCCAGACGCCACAGAAGCATCCGCACCATAGGATCGTCCCTGCATAATGCTGCCCTCTACATTTGCCAGATCTGCCACCGGCGCAAAGTCAACATTAAATCCCAGCTCACACAGCCTAGCTCCAATGGTCGCTCCAGCCTGATAGGCATTCTCAGGGTCCCCAGTGGCTCCAATATCTCCTGCCCCAGACACCTCTGGTCCAATGGAAGCGCCTATTCTGGCCACACTTCCACCCTCTTCATCCACAGCTATAAAAAGAGGATATTTTGCATACTGTGCTGTATTGCCCAGCATTTCTTTCAGTTGCTCCTCTGACTGTATATTCTTGCTAAAATAGATAAGCCCGCCAACTGCATTATCTGCAAGCGCCTGCTTAGTGCCATCTCCAGCCTGTATCGCAGTTCCCACACCAGTAATCGCCTCTGGCGTTACCACAAACAGCCCTGCCACTTTATCCTCCAGGGGCATTTGCGCAATCTGATTATCCACATAGGCGTCCAGCTTTTCTTCCCGGGTAGGCTCTACCACTTCTGGAGTTGGCTCTGGAGTAGCCTCAACCACAGGAATACTTTCCTCCTCAGCCAGCATCTCCTCAATCAGCTCCTGTTTGTCCTGTTCTTTTTCATCTGCAGCCTTTCTGTTCTTCATCAGAGCATATACACCGAATCCGATACCTGTCCCCAACGCCAAGATCAGAATCAGAAACACGATATACACCATAATCTGGTTTTTAAGCCTTTTCTTTCGTCTTGCTTCTCGTTTTTCCAGCTGCTCTTTCTTATCCATATATTTCCTCTTCCAGCTTTCTTTCGCCATACATTAGGAAAGGAAATGAACTTTCGTTCATTTCCTCCGCTTTCTTCCACTTCATCCTTTGTATTTCGTTTCTTTCGCAGATAAAATACTTTTGCAGTTTATTTCTTCTGTATACTAATGGAAGGATGACACCTTCATTATATTGTCTCTGACCTAATCTGTCAACACATTGTGCTAATTTTCCAAATTTTTCTACAAATCTTATAAAAATCACAAATTAGTCAGCACAAAAATATCATAAATTGCCTTAATCGCTGTCTCAAAGTCATCGTTGGTCACGCCGATAATGATGTTCAGCTCAGAGGATCCCTGATCAATCATCTTCACATTTACATTGGCATGAGAAAGCGCAGAGAAAATACGCCCTGCTGTTCCTCTTGTTGCCTTCATCCCTCGGCCCACTACCGCTATCAGTGCCAGATCTGCCTCGATTTCAATGGAATCCGGCTTTGCCAGACGGTAAATGCTGGCCACCACCTTCTGTTCCTTATGCATAAATTCATCCTGATGCACAAACACAGTCATGGTGTCGATTCCAGAGGGCACGTGCTCAAAGGAAATCTCGCTTTCCTCAAAAGCCTGCAAGACCTTTCTTCCAAAGCCGATTTCAGAGTTCATTTTGTCCTTCTCGATATTGATACAGCAAAAGCCTTTTTTACCGGCAATGCCAGTGATGACATATTTCGACTTCTGACAGGTGCTTCCCACGATCACAGCGCTTATGGTGGAAGCGGCGGCACTGGATGATACCAGGAGCTTCT
>CANRZC010000124.1 GCA_947644185.1 uncultured Acetatifactor sp. | reverse complement strand
ATGCCGGATAACGTCCGGTGGAGGCGACTCCAAGGATAGTGCAACAGAAATATACAGCAGAGAATTCTCTGTAATGGTGGAAAGGCAGTGTAAGAGACTACCGTCTGTCCGGTAACGGGCAGAGCCATGTAAACCCCATCCGAAGCAAGACCAAATGAGAGCAATAGGCTTGCCCGGCCTGCTTTCAGGTGGGTCGCTGGACGCAGCTGGCGACAGCTGTGCAAGATAGATGATTATTCCGTACAACCGTACAGGACAGAACCCGGCTTACAGTCCTGCTCACCATTTTCCATTTGAATTTTTTCTTAAATTTCGGAAATGAATTGAAAATATCCCAAATCTATGGTAGGATAAGTAAGAAAAATAGACTCTTCTATAGGAGGATTCTGTATAGATGGAACAGTATAAACAGGAATTTATCGAATTTATGGTGGACAGCAATGCACTCAAGTTCGGCTCCTTTACCTTAAAGAGCGGCAGGCAGTCCCCCTTTTTTATGAATGCAGGTTCCTATGTGACAGGTGCACAGCTAAAGCGCCTGGGGGAATATTACGCCAGGGCTATCCACGATAATTATGGGGATGATTTTGATATCCTATTCGGGCCTGCCTATAAGGGGATACCCTTAAGTGTGGCCACGGCCATTGCCTACAGTGAGCTCTATGGCAAGGAGGTGCGCTATTCCTCCAACCGCAAGGAAGTGAAGGATCACGGCGATGCAGGGATTCTCTTGGGAAGTGGCATGAAGGACGGCGATAGAGTCGTAATCATCGAGGACGTGACTACCTCCGGCAAGTCAATCGAAGAGACATACCCCATCATTACAGCCCAGGCGAAGGTAGAGATCAAAGGATTGATGGTATCACTGAACCGTATGGAGAAAGGACCTGCTGGAAAGGGCAGTGCGCTGGACGAGATTAAAGAGCAGTATGGCATCAAGGCTGCGGCAATTGTCACAATGAATGAGGTAGTGGAGCATTTGTACAATAGACCCTACAAAGGGCAGATCTATATTGATGATACAGCTAAGGCAGCCATCGATGCATATTATAAGGTATATGGGGCATAACAGGCAATGCAGTTACATAGTGTCCAGGAAGAAGGGAGCGATTATGGGCGAGAAAGTATATAGAATGATGAGGGGAGCAGGCGCAACCAGCATTACTGTGGGCGTGATTGCGCTGGTAGTGGGAATTGCATCGGGAATTTTATTGATCATCAGTGGAGCGAAACTGATTGCGGGCAAGTCCAAAATTATATTTTAGGCAAGGAGCAGTAGACGGGCATTTCCTAAAAGGGACGGACCTTTTTGGGGAGTGCCTTTTAGAGTTTTTATGAAGAAAAGAAAAGGATTCATATTTACAGACAAAAAACATTCGAACCGGGCTGTTATGGCCACGATTTTAGGAGTCATCAGTCTGGGCGCACTGGGCCTTATGGTGTTCCTCTCCTACCAAAAGGGAGGTAAGGTGGGAGCAGGGTTTGGGGTAGGCGCTTTGCTTGCTGCGCTGTATTCTACCATTGGACTGATTTTAGGGCTGGTGACGGTACAGGAGAAAGAGCGCTACAGGCTTTTTCCGGTGTTAGGAATCGTGTTGAATCTGGCTGCGCTGGTGAGCATTGGTTTGATTGTATATGTGGGAGGGAGCCTGAAATGAGCGGGATAGAGATTGTGCAGGAGCGATATGAGCTGGTGATGGATAGAATCCGAAGGATTCCAAAGGAGCATTTTGGGGATGAAAAAATGGAGGCATTCTTTTCATTCTGCGCGAAATTTCTGCTCCTGATTGACGATACAGTGGAGTTTCTGGCTGGAGATGGCCTGAAAAAGGCGGAATTAAAGGAGCTTGCAGACAGAAACAGGGCATTATTTGCAGATATCCTTCCAGAACACTATGGGGAAAGCTATGGAAATCCATGCTATGCGGTGCAGGAATTGGGCGGGGAGTTTGGCCCCCTTCTTTCTTTTTTATATACCGAGCTGCGCAGCCTCATCAGCTTTGCCTATGAGGGCAGCTTGGAGGAGCTTGTGATCCGTATGGAGCTGTTTGTGGAAATCTATACAGCCTTTGTGTATGCTGCGGATCAAAAGGAGGGAAGGCCCTCTGAAAAAGATATCAGAGATAGGATTTACTGGTTTGCAAGTGACTACGCGCAACTGGCTGCAGAGCGCAGGACAAAAGAGCAGGTAAGCCCAGATGGTTTTGCCATGAGAATGATTTTGGAGAGTGATCTGACAGATGTGAGATATCTGTATGGATATGGAGAGTATGTCAGCGAAAATGAACTGGAGACAGCCAGATTTCTGGCAGGACTGCCCCAGGAGACCATTGCCATCATGGCCGACACCTATACAGAGGGCTATCGCAGAGGTTTTGAGGTGACAGGAGTGGACTTGTCCCAAAAGGGAATCGTGAGCCTGGGCTACCAGATGGGCTTTGAAAGAATGCTGCGCCGGGCTGTGACAAATTTTGAAAAGATGGGACTGAAAGCTGCTTGCTGTCGGGTGGCCTGCAGTATTTTGGACAATAGGGGAGCCAGCAGGCACATAAAGAACGGATTCAGTGGCGGTGTGCCCAACCCTCAGTATGAGTATGACCACAAAGACGACAAGGCCATCTTTTTTGATAAAAATTATGTGAACCGGAGGCTGGAGGCCCAGAGGGTGGCCTATGAGCAATGGAAGCTTAAACTAAAGGCCTGCGCAGGTCCCGCCATTGTGGAGACCTTCGGGGAGGCGGATTTTGCTCCGGCTGTATGCAAGGATGCCATAAAGCTTTCCAAGGAACAGGAGCGATTGTGGGTAGAATATGCCTCCAAGGCAGGGATGCTAAGCAGAGAATATATGCCCGAAGACGAGACTAGCTTCACGATTATCGCCTTTCCTGTGCCGGAAATCGGTCCGGTGTTTGAGGAATTGTTCCGGGAGACTATCCGTATCAATACATTGGATTATATGCTTTACCGCAGGGTACAGCAGACCTTGATAGATGCGCTGGACACAGCAGATATCTGTGAAATCAAAGGCAGAGGGGCCAATCGCACAGATCTTAGGGTGAATCTCTACAAACTGACAGATCCTGAGAAGGAGACCATTTTTGAGAACTGTGTGGCGGATGTAAACATTCCTGTGGGAGAGGTGTTTACATCGCCAGTTCTCAAGGGCACAGAAGGAGTGCTTCATGTGACCAGGGCTTTCCTGCGGGGCTTGGAATATAAGGACTTGGCAATTACCTTCGAGGACGGTATGATTCGGGATTACACCTGCCAGAATTTCGACACCCAGGAGGAAAATCAGAAATTTATCTACGAAAATATTCTGAACCGACATGAGACGCTGCCGCTGGGAGAATTTGCCATTGGCACAAATACCACAGCTTATGTGGCGGCCAAGAGGCTGGGGGTGGAGACAAAGCTCCCGGTTCTGATTGCTGAGAAGATGGGGCCCCATTTTGCAGTGGGGGATACTTGCTATTCCCATGCAGAGGATATGAGGATGTATAATCCAGACGGGAAGGAAGTGGTGGCCAGGGACAATGAAGTGTCCAGCCTGCGCCACAGTCGTCCAATGGATGCGTATTACAATTGCCATACAGATATTACCATTCCCTATGACGAGCTGGGTGAGCTGACAGCGGTGAGAAAGGATGGTAGCCGCGTGGTAATTATAAAGGATGGGCGATTTGTATTGCCTGGCTGTGAGGAATTGAACAAACCTTTTGAGACAGAGGGGTGTTTGGAAAAATAGTGGTTGCACGGGAGACTATTCTCTAGTAAACTGGAACATGAAAGACAAAGCATTTTCATAGAATAGGTAAGTACCCTAAAGGAGGAATTTATGGGAGAAATACAGAGTAAGACAGAAATGCCGAAGGTCGGCATGCCGAAAGTTGGCATGCCAAAGGTTGGCATTGTGATGGGCAGTGATTCCGATATGCCCGTGATGGCGAAAGCAGCGGATATTTTGGAGGAATTTGGGATCCCCTACGAGATGGCCATTATCAGTGCACACAGGGAGCCGGATGTATTTTTTGAATATGCAAAAGGAGCAGAGGAGAAGGGCTTTCGAGTGATCATTGCGGGAGCTGGCATGGCAGCACATCTGCCAGGCATGTGTGCAGCTATCTTCCCCATGCCTGTCATCGGGATTCCTATGCATACCACTTCCCTCGGAGGGCGGGATTCTCTGTACTCTATTGTACAGATGCCATCAGGTATTCCAGTGGCTACAGTGGCTATCAATGGCGGCGCCAATGCAGGACTTCTGGCGGCGAAGATTCTGGCCACCTCCGATCCTGAGCTTCTGCAGAAGCTGAAGGACTACAGTGCGAAGCTGAAGGAGCAGGTTGTGGCAAAGGACGCCAGATTGCAAAGAGAAGGCTATAAGGCTTATCTGCAGAACAAATAACGGATGAAGATTGGATTGCCGCGAAGAGGAGGCTGACAGAATGGACTATAAAAAAGCAGGAGTAGATATTGAGGCAGGGTACCGGTCTGTGGAACTGATGAAGGCAGATGTGAGAGCCACTATGCGCCCGGAGGTGCTGGGGGGTATCGGAGGCTTTTCCGGTGCATTTTCCATGGCAGCTATCAAGGAGATGGAGAAGCCTGTGCTGCTGTCAGGCACAGACGGTGTGGGCACAAAGCTGAAGCTGGCAATGCTCATGGACAGACATGATACCATTGGCATTGACTGTGTGGCCATGTGCGTGAACGATGTGGCCTGTGCTGGGGGAGAGCCCTTGTTTTTCCTGGATTACATTGCATGTGGCAAGAATATCCCAGAGAAAATTGCAGCCATTGTAAAGGGAGTAGCTGAGGGCTGCAAGCAGGCCGGCGCAGCGCTTGTTGGCGGCGAGACCGCAGAGCATCCGGGCATGATGCCTGAGGAGGAGTATGATTTGGCAGGCTTTGCTGTGGGCGTGGCAGAGGAGAAGGAGCTGGTCACAGGAGAGCATATAAAAGAGGGAGACATACTTGTAGGCATAGCCTCCTCCGGGGTACATTCAAATGGCTTTTCACTGATACGCCAGGTGTTTGAGATGACAAGGGAGAGTTTGGATACCTACTATGAGGAGTTGAACGGAACCCTGGGAGAGACACTTCTCACTCCCACAAAAATTTATGTAAAGGCTTTGAAAGCCATAAAGGACAGCGGTGTGCGGATCAAAGGCTGCAGTCATATCACAGGCGGCGGCTTCTATGAGAATATTCCCAGGATGCTGCCAGAGGGGATCCGGGCTCAGGTGGAGAAGGACAGCTATCCAGTACCTGCCATTTTTAGACTTCTGGCAAAAAAGGGAGAGATTGCAGAACAAATGATGTACAATACCTATAATATGGGCATTGGCATGGTCCTGGCAGTATCCCCTGAGGATAAGGACAGATGCCTGGAGGCCATCCGGCATGCTGGCGAGACCCCTTATGTGGTGGGGCGCTGTGTTGCTGGAGAAAAGGGAGTAGACATATGCTGAAAATAGTGGTGTGCGTATCCGGTGGCGGCACCAATCTGCAGGCCATTTTGGATGCCATTGAGAAAGGTACGATTACCAATACACAGTTGTTGGCAGTCATCAGCAACAATGCCAGCGCAAGAGGATTGGAACGGGCAAGGAGCCATGGGATAGAGACAAAAGTGATTTCGCCCAGACAATACCCGGACAGAGCGGCATTTGATGCTGCTTTTACGGATCAGATGATAGAGCTTTCGCCGGATTTAGTTGTACTGGCTGGATTTCTGGTGCGGATTCCACCCCAGATGGTGGAGGCTTTTAGGGGTAGAATTATCAACATCCATCCCTCTCTGATCCCCTCCTTCTGCGGGGTGGGCTACTACGGACTGAAGGTGCATGAGAAGGCGCTGGAACGAGGCGTGAAGGTCACTGGAGCCACAGTGCACTTTGTCAATGAGGGCATGGACGAGGGCCCTATTATTGCCCAGAAGGCAGTGTACATAGAGGAGGACGATACCCCTGAGATTTTACAGCAGCGTGTGATGGAGCAGGCGGAATGGATACTCCTTCCACAGGCCATCGATGATATTGCAAATGGAAGGATACAGGTAATTGACAACAAGGTCAGGAGAAAGAGATAGAGAACAGAGGTGCAGCATGAGAGTTTTGATAATAGGCGGCGGCGGGCGTGAGCATGCCATTGCAGTTAGCATGAGAAAGAGCAGTAGACTGGATGAGCTTTACTGCGTCCCTGGCAATGCGGGAATTGCGCAGATTGCAGAGTGCGACCCTTCTATTGGCGTTATGGAATTTGACAAAATCCTAGCTTACGCCAAAGAAAAGGCAATTGATTTGGTGTTTGTAGCGCCGGATGATCCTCTGGCAGCAGGACTGGTGGATGTATTGGAGGAGGCAGGCTTCCGCGTATTTGGCCCCAGAAAATGTGCAGCTATTTTAGAGGGCAGCAAGGCTTTCTCAAAGGATTTAATGAAAAAATACCATATTCCCACAGCTGCTTACGAGACCTTTGACAATCCAGAGGCAGCGCTTCACTATTTGGAGCACGCATCCATGCCTATTGTGCTGAAGGCAGACGGCTTGGCATTGGGGAAGGGTGTGCTGATATGCAATACCCTGGATGAGGCCAAAGCAGGTGTCCGGGAGATCATGCAGGAGAAGCACTTTGGAGATGCCGGCAATGTGTTGGTGGTGGAGGAATTTCTCACAGGACGAGAAGATCGAGAATGAGAGGGAGAACCGGGCGCTCATCAGCAATATTGCGCATG
>CANRZC010000123.1 GCA_947644185.1 uncultured Acetatifactor sp. | reverse complement strand
ATTTTTTCTGAAATGCCTCCAGAGCGTCCTTCTTCTGTGGAATGTATCTCTTCCATTGTCACTATCCCTTTCGCCTCTGTCACTTATTATTGATATAATTTATCAACCCCTCAGAAGCAATGATCTTTTGCATAAATTCTGGGAATGCCTGCCCCTGATAGGTAGTTCCCTTTGTCACATCTGTAATAATACCTGAATCAAAATCCACTTCCACTTCATCCCCTGCCTCAATGCCTTTGGCAGCTTCCGGGCACTCGATGATGGGAAGTCCGATGTTGATAGCATTGCGATAGAAAATCCTGGCAAAGGTCTCTGCGATGACGCAGCTTACCCCTGCGGCTTTGATGGCAATGGGTGCATGCTCTCTGGAGGAGCCGCAGCCGAAATTCTTCTCCGCCACAATAATGTCCCCCTTCGTCACCCGTTTGATGAAATCCTTGTCGATATCCTCCATGCAGTGGGCCGCCAGCTCCCCGGGATCTGAGCTGTTCAGATACCTTGCCGGGATGATGACATCCGTGTCTACATTGTCTCCATATTTAAATACAGTTCCTTTTGCGTTCATATTCCTCCTCTATCCCGGCCGAACCTGCACTTCGCCGAAGCTGCAGTATCTCCAGGATGCTCCTTTCCTAATAAGATGCGCTCACAAGCTCTTCCTTCTGTTCACACTTCCCGTCATGCCGCCTGCGGCGGCACATACAACAGAACACAGTTCTGTTGTCAAGAACAATCCGTGGAAAGAATCGCTTCTCTTGCGATTCTTTCGTGTGTAACTTAGAACTTCTTGGCAGGCGTACCAAAGAGGTGGGCTACGCCCCCTCTTGACTGCCTAGAAGTTCTTTACACACTTCTGGCGCGGAAATCACGCCTGCCACCGCGCTCTCAGCCGCCACCGCAGGGCTGGCCAGATAGATTTCCGAGGACACATGTCCCATCCGACCCACGAAATTGCGGTTGGTGGTGGACACACATCTCTCCCCTTCAGCCAGTATGCCCATATAGCCGCCCAGGCAGGGGCCACAGGTGGGCGTGCTGACGATAGCCCCGGCTTCAATGAAAGTCTTAAGCAGCCCTTCCTCCATGGCCTGCATGTAAATAGCCTGAGTGGCGGGAATCACGATGCAGCGCATACCCTTTGCCACATGCCTGCCCTTCAGCACCTCCGCCGCAGTCCGCAGATCCTCCAGCCGGCCGTTGGTGCAGGAGCCGATCACCACCTGGTCGATGGCAATGGGCTCCATCTGGCGGATCTCGTCAATGGTGTGGGTATTCTCCGGCAGATGAGGAAATGCCACTGTAGGCCGCAGCGCGCTCAGATCAATGGTGTATTCTGCATCATAGACGGCATCCTCGTCCGCCTGATAAATCTTATACGGTTTATCGGAATGCTCTTTGATATAGCTTTCTGCCAGCTCATCCACAGGGAAGATTCCATTCTTTCCCCCTGCCTCAATGGCCATGTTGGCAATGGTAAAGCGGTCGTCCATGGAGAGGTAGCCAATGCCATCCCCCACGAACTCCATAGATTTATACAGTGCACCGTCCACGCCAATCATACCGATGATATGTAGGATCACATCCTTGCCGCTGACCCATTTGGCAGGCTTGCCGGTCAGGACAAAGCGGATGGCGGCAGGCACCTTGAACCAGGCCTTGCCGGTAGCCATTCCGGCTGCCATATCCGTGCTGCCCACCCCTGTGGAGAATGCGCCCAGAGCGCCGTAGGTACAAGTATGGGAGTCCGCGCCAATGATCACGTCCCCGGCCACAGTCAGCCCTTTCTCTGGCAGCAAGGCATGCTCGATGCCCATCTCTCCCACCTCAAAGTAGTTGGTAATATTGTGCTTTCTGGCAAATTCCCGGACACATTTGCAGTGTTCCGCAGACTTGATGTCCTTGTTGGGCACAAAATGATCCGGAACCAGGGCAATCTTATCTCTATCAAATACTCCCTCTGCCGTAAACTTGTCCATCTCCTTGATTGCCACAGGGCTGGTAATATCATTGCCCAGCACCAGATTCAGCTTCGCCTCGATCAGCTGTCCAGCCTCCACCTTCTCCAGTCCGGCAGCGGCAGCCAAAATCTTTTGCGTCATTGTCATTCCCATATCTGTAACCATTCCTTTCCGTCAAATTCTATTCTTGATGATAACACAATCAGGGATATTGTTCAAACCTTTTTTATATTATGAAGCACAATCGAGTAGGGGAATGCCCTTCTCCACTACTCGCCGCGCGGCCCGCACGCCGCCTAAGCGGCATATTACCTTTGTGCGGGCCTGTGCATAAAAAAGTGCCGCAAGAGAGCGGCACTTAAAAGTTGCTTCGCAACTTTGCCGGCGTTACTTTTGCGTAGAACTTTCCTATAATATAAGAAAACGCCCTGTCGCTTCTTGGCAATCAGGGCGCTTTTTTCTGCGCAAGACAGGCCGTCTTCCTCCTGTCTTCAAGCCTCCACAGTGGACAGAATCAGATGCAGCATCCCTTTCATCTCCACCTTTCCGTAGCCATTGGGGATAATGAAGTGGTCTCCTCTGCGCACTTCCACGCCGTCCACAGTACCATTGCCCTCCAGGACAGATGCAGCCAAAAAGGGATAGCTTTGATTGATTTCTGCTTTTCCATCTATATCTAGCTTGAAAATCGTGTATTTGTCGCAGGTGTAAATCTGGTTGAGCGCATTCTCCTTCAGTCCGTCTATGGATTTCACGCACTCTTTTGCACTTTTCGCCGGCACCGTAATTACATCCAGGCTCTTGTCAATATGGAGCTCCCGGCTCTTGCCGTTCTGGAGACGTCCGTAGTCGTAAAGTCTGTAGGTGATGGCGCTGTTCTGCTGAGTCTCCAGAATCAGGCTCCCCGCCTTGATGGCATGCACTGTGCCAGGGTCGATCTGGATGAAATCACCCTTATGAATGGGGATCTCGCGGATCAATTCTGTCCACTTCCCCTCTTTTACCATTTCCTCCAGTTCCTCTTTCGTCCGGGCATTGTGGCCGATGACTAGTGTGGCGTCTTCACTGCAGTCACAGATAAACCAGCACTCTGTCTTGCCCAGGCTTCCATTCTCGTGCACCTGGGCGTAGGCATCGTCTGGGTGCACTTGGATGCTCAGGTCATCCTGGGCATCAATGATCTTTGTCAGCAGCGGATATCTGTCATAGGGCAGATTCCCGAAAAGCTCTGGATGCTTGGCCCAGAGCGTTGACAGCTTCTCCCCCTGAAAGCTTCCGTTTCGGACAGTCCCGTCCCCCTCCGGGTGTGCGGAGATTCCCCAGCATTCCCCAATGCCGTCTCCCTCCACCGGATATCCGAATTCCTCCCGCAGCCTGGTGCCGCCCCAGATATTGTGGGTGCATACAGGGTCTAAAAAAAGCAGTTCGCGCAACTGGTTTTCTTTCATTCCTTTTTCCCCCTTACATTTTCTTGCCCTGAAATACTTCTATTCCTCCCGTGAGCCAGTCATGGTCCCTATCGCCTGATTTCATAAAGCCCTTCTGCTTGGCTGCCGCTTATATTAGGCAAGCGCATCCAAGCCCAGCTTGATAGCACCCTTGATGCCCGGGTCCTCCCCCAGAGCGGGCGGAACGATGTATTCGTCGATTCTTTCTGTGATCATCTCGTGGGCCACATACCCGTTCAGCAGACGCTGGACTTCTTTTCTCACCATACCGAACAGCTTCTCCTGGTGCATCACACCGCCCCAGAGGATGATCTTCTGGGGGGAATAGGTCACGATATAATCCGTGATTGCCTGGGCGATGTAGTAGGCCTCCAGCTCCCATACCTCATCCCTGTCCGCCAGCTCCACGGCTTTTTTGCCCCAGCGAGCCTCGATGGAGGGTCCTGCAGCCAAACCTTCCATACAGGTCTTATGGAAAGGACACTTTCCTTCATAAGTATCCTTTGGATGCTTCATCAGCAGAATATGTCCTCCCTCCGGATGCACTAGGCCGTGCAGCAGGCCGCCGTTTACATACACTCCCACTCCCACACCTGTGCCAATGGTAATATAGATAGCGCTGTCTAACCCTTTTGCAGCGCCCCAGGTTACCTCTCCTAGCACTGCGCCATTCACATCTGTGTCAAATCCCACCGGCACCCCCAGCGCTTCTTCAAATGCTCCTACAATATTGCAATTGCTCCAGCCTGCTTTAGGGGTTTTGGTGATATAGCCGTAGGTCTTGGACTTCCTATTCAGGTCCACAGGGCCAAAGCACCCGATACCCAGCGCCTTGATATCCTTGTCCTTATAGTAGGCTATCATATCTCCAAAGGTCTCTTCCGGCTGTCTGGTAGGGAAAGATACCCTGTCCAGGATCGCGCCGTTCTCATCGCCCACCGCACATACCATTTTTGTGCCACCTGCTTCGATTCCACCTATCAACATATCTGCTCCTCCTTGACAAAATAGTATTCTGTCAATCATTATACACGAAATGAGACACAAATAATAGTCCCTAAATCTACAAACTACACCGTGCCTGCAGTTCCTCCCAGCGCCTGTCTACCTCCCTCTGGAATTCCACTATCAGCCCTTCGTTTTCAGGGCTGAACAGATGACGGAACCGCCTCTGGGAACGCAGAAAGTCCTCGATGGGCAGTTTCTGCTTCGGCACATAGCTCAAAATCCATTTTCCGTCCACCACCTCATACAGAGGCCAGTAGCAGGTATCCACTGCTGTCCGGCAAATGTTCATCAGCTCCGAGGGCTCATACCCCCATCCTCTGGGGCAGGGGGCGAAAATGTTCAGAAAAGCCGGGCCAGGCGTATAGATGGCCTTTTCCGCCTTTGTGTGCAGATCTTTAAAATTGTTGGTAAAAGTGGTCTGTGCTGCATAGGGGATGTGGTGCTCCGCCATAATGGCCGTCAGATCCTTCCTGGTCTGCACCTTGCCCCTTGATACTTTTCCCGCAGGTGTGGTGGTGGTATCCGCAAACTGGGGGGTGGCGGAGGAGCGCTGTGTGCCAGTATTCATGTAAGCGCCATTGTCATAGCATACATACACCATGTCATGACCACGCTCCATGGCTCCAGACAGAGACTGAAAGCCGATGTCATAGGTTCCGCCGTCTCCGCCAAATGTGATAAATTTGTAGTTCTCCTTTATTTTCCCTTTCTTTTTCAGCACTCTATATGCTGTCTCCACACCGGAAAGGGTAGCGCCGGCATTTTCAAAGGCATTATGAATATAGCTGTCCTCATATGCCGTGTAAGGGTACATAAAAGTAGAAACCTCCAGGCATCCCGTGGCATTGCCCACCACAGCCCTGTCCCCCTCATGCAGCGCCCGCAGCACCCCACGGACCGCAACTGCGCCGCCGCAGCCCGCGCACATCCTGTGTCCCGGCGCCAGACGCTCCGGCTTGTTCATCATTTCCTTAAAATTATATGCTGCTTCCATCCTCTGCTCCTCCACAAACCCTATATCTTCCATGTAAGTGCATGTCTCACACTTTCCAACATGCCGCTTAAGCGTCATACACCAGAACGCAGTTCTGTTGTCAACAACAATCGGTGCGAGACTGGAAGAATGCCTTCCCTTTAGGCATTCTTCCGTGTGAGTGTATTTCTCACACTGGGAGAACGGATTGCAATGCGAACTTGTTCGCAAGCAATCCTAGAAGTTCTTAGGCCGTGTCCTTTACGGTCTTAGAACTTCTTCTCACACTGCGCAGCCCTATGTATTCGTACATGTCCGTTATTCTGTGCTCTGCTGCAATCCGCTCCAGTTTTTCGTAAACCTCACAGAAATCCTCCACTGTAATGTCCCTGCCGCCCAGTCCATAGAGATAATTTACAGCTTCCGCAGTGCCTTTCGCCTGGTACAGCGCCGCTCTCACCTCCGCGCCCAGAGGGCCTCCTGTAGCGGAGAACATCTCCGAACGGTCCAGAATGGCAACCGCTTTCACATGGGACAATGCCTGGGCTATCTCCTCCTCTGGGAAAGGGCGGAACACCCTGAGCTTCACCAGGCCCACCTTCTTTCCAGTGGTACTGCGAATCTGCTCCACAGCAGCCTTGCAGGTTCCCGCAGCAGAGCCGATGAGCACCACTGCATATTCCGCATCCTCCATCCGATAAGCCTCAAAAAAGCCGTATTCCCGACCTGTCATTTCCTGGAAACGTCTTGCCACCTCCAGGATGACCCTGCGGGCATTGATCATGGCCTGCCGCTGTCCTCTCTTTGTCTCCATATAGTAGCTGGATACGGCATAGGGGCCTACCGCCAGGGTTTCTTCTGGGTTTAGCAGAAAATGCTTCGGCTCTCGCTCACCCACAAACGCGCGTACCTTCTCGTCTTCCTCCAGCAAAATATTCTCCACCCCATGGCTTGTGATGAACCCGTCCTGGCAGATCATGACGGGAAGCATTACATCCTTATGCTCCGCAATGGGGTATGCCTGTAAAAAATTGTCGTAGGCCTCCTGATTGGACTCCGCATAGATCTGAATCCATCCGCTGTCCCTGGCGCCCATGCTGTCAGAATGATCCGCATTGATGTTGATGGGGCCGGACAGAGCCCGGTTCACCAAAGCCAACACAAGTGGCAGTCTATTGGAAGCCGCCACATACAATTCCTCCCACATCAGAGCCAGGCCGCAGGATGAAGTGGCCGTAAGCGCCCTTGCACCTGCCGCCGAGGCCCCTACAGCAGCACTCATAGAGCTGTGCTCGCTCTCCACCGGAATGAATTCTGTGTCCATCTCCCCGTTTGCGATATAATTGGCCACATACT
>CANRZC010000122.1 GCA_947644185.1 uncultured Acetatifactor sp. | reverse complement strand
CAGGAGCAATATTATCAGTCTATTATGCTGCAGCTGGAGGGAGAACTTACAGAAAAAAAGGAGACCTTAGTGCTTGCGGAGGAGGCGCGGTACCGGCAAGCCTTTGCAGAAATAGAACGGATTGACAGGATGGTGTCCACAGGGGAAATCAGCGAGGATGCAGGGGATGACAGGAAGGCCCATTGGTATACGGTGACAGCCTTTTACCCGGCTTTTTGCCGGGTATGGCAGCAGTATCAACACATTCTTGCACAAGGGGGGAGATTCCTGTACGACACAGGCTATCTGTATGTGCTGGGAGTACAGGGCGACAGCCTTCGGATTGATCTTTTGCTGCTGTGCTGCGGTATGCTTCTGGCATTTGGCGGGGTCATGGCCATGGAAGATGAAAAAGCCGCCTGGAATCTGCTGGGTGCCACCTGGTGGGGAAAGGGCAGAATTTTAAGGGATAAAGGGATTGTGTGTATACTGTATGGCGTGTTGCTTTCCCTGGTGCCCTTTGTCAGCAGGATAGTCAATATTTCCAGGGCGTTTCCCTTGAGAGGGCTGGGATTTTCCGTCACAAATATTCCCTACTGCGCAGGGCTCCCCGCCTGGATATCCGTGGCGGGGATGGTGGTACTATTGGCTATGTCTCAGGCATTGCTGTGCGCTGTGACTACACTCCTGATTTTGTTACTCTCCTATTGGCGCAGGGACGCCCTCCAGACTTATCTATATGGGGCTGTACTTTTGGCAGTGCCCCTTCTGCTGGGGCTGCTGGGATTGACATTTGCGGATCCCTTTTCGCTGTACCCACTGTACACATGGACGGACAGACTACCTCTCTAGCCATTCCTCCTTGCCGGAATTAGACCATACCACCATATTTCGTCCATTGTGTTTGGCCTTGTACAGCATATTGTCCGCAATCTTTAGGTAATCCTCATAGCGATCTCCATCCTTGGGAAGGAGTGTGACCCCGCCGATACTGATGGTGACCCAGGGCGCCACGGAAGGGTCGTGGGGGATGTGCAGATCCTCTACTGCCTGCCGAATGGTTTTTAAAAATTCAAAGGCGGATTTGGCGTCATTGCCGATGAGAATGGCTACAAACTCCTCCCCGCCATAGCGCCCGAAAAAGTCCGTGGAACGCTGCAGGAAAGAAGAGGCGGTTTTGGCTACTGCGGAAATAACCTTGTCCCCTGCGGGATGACCGAAGGTGTCATTATACATCTTGAATTTATCAATGTCAAACATGCACACGGAAAAAGAAAGCCCTAACCGAATGGCCTCTCGCCACTTTAGGATACTATCGTTTTCATAGCGCCTTCTATTGGCAACACCAGTGAGCTGATCCATGGTAGCCTGCTGCATGAACTGCATCTGATAGTGGTGGAGCTTGATATGAATGTTGGCCCTTGCCCGGACTGTAATAGGACTGAAGGGCTTGGTAATATAATCCACTGCCCCTAAGGTAAGCCCCTTCTCCTCGTGCTGCACATCAGCCAGGCCACTGACCAGTATGACAGGAGTATACTTGGTCAAAATCGTCTCCTGTAGCCTGCGCAACAGAGAAAAACCATCCACATCCGGCATAATGATATCCAGGAAAATCAGGGAGAATGCTTCGGCCTTTGCTTTGCGAAAGCCCTCCTCGCCTGCCAGGCATATGGTGACCTCATAGTCTGTGCCCAGGATGGATTTCAGATATTCTGCCTGTGCGCGGCTGTCCTCAATGATCAATATTTTATCCATAATTCCTCTGCCTCCTTTACAGGATTAGAACTTTTTTTCACACTGGTGCATGGTTTCCGTGATATCCTGTGCCACATATACTGCTGTCTTTGGCAAATCATTTTCCCCAATCTGTGCCAGCACCACAGTGGCGCGCACCCATTCAAAATCTGTAGAAGCCTCTGCGGATTCCCGTGGAAGCTTGCGATAGATGGCTGACACAGAGGGCTGCCACCATCTCAAATTCTGCATGAGATTGGACATATCCATAATTTTTAAATACTGCTCTCGGTCGTCCGGGTAGATGAAATTCTCAGCATAGACCCGCAGTGCCGCAGTACAATTCACCTCGCTGCCCAATACATCACCAGCCTTGCCCAGCTTTGTAACGGCCCGGAACGTATCCTGCTCTATGTCTATGTAATAGGTGGAGAAAAATAGACTGCTTAAGCTGCTGATTATAAAGGTTCGATCCTGCATGGCCCGCTGTCTTTCATCCTCCTTGCTTTTTTCAGCGGTCACATCACGCCCTAAAATATTGACTACCATGTTGCCGTTTTGGCGGCTATAAATAATATGCTGTTCCAGGTAACGGGGAGGATCCTCCTTTGTGCGGTACCGGCAGATTTCCTCCGCATAGTCCTCTGTGGCATTGGCTTTTTCCCGCAAATGCTCCAGAGACATGAGACTGGAGTAATTGATCATATCTTCCGGGGAGAGCCTGGGAAGCAACAACTGTGTATAGTAGTTGTAATCGCCTACCTGGGCGTCCTGAAGCTCAGAAGCACTGTCTAAATAAATACGCTCACATTGGCCGTTTTCCAGATTGACTGTAGTCATCATATTGAAACGGGATTTGAGAATGGCAGCGATCTGTACATCCCGCTTGCTGTGAGCCAATTCCTTGCGGATCTGTTCGTCCATGTTCTCCATGGCAAGTATAGCTTGATTGCTGGGGCCATGATCTCCCCCCAGATGGGCAGTTACAGAAATATAGCGATAGGAATTACCCATTTCCCACTGACAGAGGAGCTCTGATTCCTGTGCACCTGCCTCCTTCGCCTGCGCAAGCCCCGCTTTTGAGAACTTTGTCCAGAAAGCATCCTGGTAGGCAGGATGGAGCCTGCCAATAATATGAGATTCCATGAAAGCGTCCCACTCTGGAGACATAGGGAAGCGCTCTGTAGGCGTATGCCCCTCCTCCCGGATCACTTCTACTGTGCCAGAATCCAGATGGATGGCATATATGCCAAAGCTCTGCTCACTTACCGCCAGCAGGGCATCTCGATTGCGGGCATTATCCTCCTCACGCTCTAGCCCCTCGCGCATGGTATCGTGGACATCCTTGACGCAAAACATCACAGTCTGATTCTCTTCGCTGTAATCAAAGGCGGGGACCACTTCCACCAAATTCCAGCGAAACTCTTCCTCAAAGAGACGACGGTAGATGCAGGTCAACATGGATTTCCCAGAGCCCAGAGCGCTCTGCAGATGTGCTATGTCAGTAAAGGCCCTAAAGCGCTCTACATCCTCAGGGTGAACCATGCCACTGCCTGCAAGATTTTCAAATTCCTTGGCAAGATTTTCCGTACCCTGTGTTGAGAGCCATGCACCTGCATCGGTTTTCAACACATCATAACGGTTCCGCCCCAGATCCAGGCGCAAAATTTTATGGTACGCATGGATGGAAGCCTCTATGCGAGGCGTTACGCTGACTACAAATGCAGGAATGGTATCCTTCCAGAGCATTCGCGTGGCCACCATATCCACCACTCCGCCGAAGGTGGCATTGTAGCTTAAGGAGCGGCTCTCCTGCTTATCTTGTATGGTCAATAAGGGACAATTGATACAGGAGCCGGTCCAAACCTCATGACAAGTCATTCCCAGACGCACTTCTGGGGACACAGTGTGTACCCTTTTGTTGAAGTACAACAGACTATGATTGTCCTGCCGGATAACATAGATAGCCGTCTCCGGCATGCTATTTAAGATGATCTCGTAATCTTTACTTTCCAAAGTCAATCCCCCTTACGCAGCCCAGTGACAGACTTTTGGCCGGCTGCATTCGTGAAAGCTTGCTGTAGGGCACTTGTCAGCCTCTGCGGACATATTTTGGGTGCCCATGTATATAAAAAAGAAAAGCCTTTGATGCAAGGCTTTGTAAGACTCGTCATTACTCACTATGATAAAGAATAATACACAGATTGTCAAGCATAAAACCGTACCTATCATTCCAGACTGCCACAGGAACGCCGCAATTTTACGATGAAAAATCAGTCCTGTGAAAATTTTATCACATAGTGGCGGGAAAAGGAAGCCCCTGCTGTCGGTATTGGGTTGGCGTCATACCTGTAAGCTTTTTGAAATGGGTAATAAAGTGGTTTACATTTTCATAACCCACTTCATAGCTGATTTCATGGACCTTTAAGAGGGTCTCTGCCAGCAGACCTTTGGCGGCCTGTATGCGCATTTTGTGGAGATACTGCATGGGAGAGATCTGGTAGTATGCCTTAAACTCCCGACAGAGCCGGTAGCGACTGACATGATACTTCTGCTCCAAATCGGCCAGCGCATAGCTTTGGCAGTAGTGAACCTCCAGCTGAGATTTCATTTCTGTCAGATAGACAGGAACCTTTTTTTCAGGAAGCGTGTATTCCAAAATTAGCTGGGAGATCATTTTGGTCAACAGCATATGGCAGAGCACAGGGTTACATTCCTTTTTCTCAAACAGGGAAAGGTACTCCCCAGAGCGATACACAGGGGGAGAGACCTGCCAGAAAATCCTGTTCTTTGGTAGACAGCTGTAAAAATAGGAGAGACTTTGGCCTGAAAAGTGGAGAATTTCATACTGGGCCATATCCCGCAGGATAATACGACAGGGGAAACGAGAGTCTAAAAGATAGATGCCCTGTTCTGCCAGAAGGACTGCCTCTTTGGATGGAAAGACGGTAAAGTGCAGGGAGCCGGATTTTAAGTGCAGGAGACGAAACCCCTGGTGCGAGGATATATAGTAGGAGAAAGGGCTTTTGACAAAGCTGGTCTCCAGGGCAATGGGGTAAAGGAGGGAGTCGGCGACTTCTGTCTCCGGGTGAAAGACAGATAGATTTACCCCCAATTTTGACAGGAGTGTCAGGTTTGGAGTATAGGCTTGTGCAATGGACATGATTTCCCTCCCATCTATGTGACTGATTAAAAAGTATTTCTAAATTAAGTAAAACAAAAGCAATATAGGTTTATTATAATCGAAGAGGGACAAAAGAAACATTGTAAAATACTCTAAAAATATATGAGTTTTATTGTGGAAAAAGATGAAAACGCAATATGCAGCAAGAAATATAGATAAAATACAAGAATAGGTAATGACTTAATTAATGAAAAGAGTTAATAATGAAATTAAAATTAATCGTAGATGGGAAAGGAGGAAAGGTATTTTGAGGGATGAATTTCAAAATCATCTGTGGGGGCGGTTAATTCCCTTCTGGAAGAAGCTGCGGGATCTGGAGTACGGCGGATATTATGGCTGGATGGATTTCGGACTAAAGGTGGACAGAGAAGCCGTAAAGGGTTGTATCCTGAACAGTCGCATTTTGTGGTTCTTTTCCAATGCCTCTCTGTGTCTGCAAAGGGAGGGGCAAAGAAGCAATTGTATTGCAGGCAGTGTGCCGAAGGGGGAGGCGGATACCCTGCAGGAATACGCCCGCCAGGCCTATGACTTTCTGCGGGAAAAATGTTTGGACAGGCAGCGGGGCGGTGTGTACTGGTCCTTAAGCTATAAAGGAGAGCCAGAGGATACCACAAAACATACTTACAATCAGGCATTTGCCGTGTATGCGCTGTCATCCTATTTTAGGGCTTACCATGACAGGGAGGCATTGGGACTAGCGGAGGAGCTGATAGAGGTCATTGAGACGAAATGCTTTGATGGACATGGATATCAGGAAGCGCTGGACCTGGATTTTCACCCGGTTGCCAATGATAAGCTTTCGGAGAACGGGGTGATGGCGGACCGCACCATGAATACACTGTTGCATGTGCTGGAGGCCTACACGGAGTATTTGGTGGCCTGCCAGGAGGCGAAACATTTGGGGGAGAGTTTGGCCAATAGAGCTTCTGGGGAAGCTGGGAATGTGGAGCGAGACAGGAGCAGTGGGAATTGCAGCAGCCCGGAGCTAAGCCAGAAGGGGAAAGGAATGGGTGCCTGGCAGAGCCTGGTGGAGGAGAAGCTGCACTGGATCCTGAATCTGGTGGCAGAGCGTGTGTACAATCCGGTGCTTCGCAGGCAGGAGGTATTCTTTAACCTAGATATGGAAAGCCTGATAGACCTGCACTCCTACGGGCATGATATTGAGGCAGCTTGGCTGATAGACAGGTGCCTGGAGACGCTGGGGGATGAGGAACTGAGCAGACGCATGAGCCCTTTGTTGCGGAGTCTGGAAGCGGAGGTCTATAAGAAAGCCTACGCCCACCATTCCCTGGCCAATGAGTGCGAGAGGGGTGTGGTGGACGAAAAGAGGGTCTGGTGGGTACAGGCCGAGGGCGTGGTAGGCTTCTACAACGCTTATCAGAAGACCGGGGAACGCCGGTATCTTAAGGCCGCGGAGGATATCTGGGGATTCATTCAGGAGCATCTGGTGGATGAGAGGCCGGAGGGGGAATGGTTCTGGTACACGGACGCGGAAGGGAATCCTGCCCTGGAGAAACCCATCGTGGAGCCCTGGAAATGTCCTTACCACAATGGGCGCATGTGCATGGAAATCATAAGGCGCAGCGCTCCATAGCAAGATGCAGAGAGCAGATGGATTACAGAGGCAGCTATTGAAAGATAAGGCGTAAGATCAATGAGGAAAGCTTTGACATAATAGGAAGGAGAGGCTATGAGAATACATCCCCAATATGAAAAAGAACTTGGGAAACAAGAGAAACTGTTGAACTGCCCCAATGAAGTGGACGATTCCTTTTACAACGGCATCTATGACCGCTACAAGAATCCCGTGCTGACCAGGGAGCACATCCCGCTGTTCTGGCGCTACGATTTGGACATGGACAGCAATCCGTATTTTCAGGAACGGCTGGGCGT
>CANRZC010000121.1 GCA_947644185.1 uncultured Acetatifactor sp. | reverse complement strand
GTCTCCACATAGGCTTTCATAATGTATCCCTGTCTCCGTTCCTGCCTCCCCAACGAAATGTAATGTAGATACAAATCCCTTATATTTCTCAGTAAGTTTCCTGATGTATCATATAGCAGAAATCCATCTGCATCCCCTTGAAAGTCCCATGAGAAAGCCAGGTTGCCTCCATAAGATTCATTCAGTGCGATGGTTCTGAACATACTCTCTCCCGCCTTATGAATCCTCTCCGGTATGGGAATTCTTCCCGCGTCTTTCCTGTAAAATGCCTGCATGGCTTCTATTAGACACCTCTTCGTAAAATACCCATTCCGCAAAGCAGGCGCAAACTGCTCCACGGCTTTTACATATTCCCGGTATTGCCCTTCGGTCATCTCTTCAATCGCCGCTACCGCCTCCTCCAGGGAGTTTGCCACTATCCCCAAATGATTGATTTCAACCAGCGTGTGGTGTGAAATTCCTGCCGGAACAATGACTGGAATCCCTGCCGCCAGGTATCTGGCAAGGGAAAAGGAATTACTTTGCTCCATATATCGGCGAAAGAATTCATCCCTGTACCAGACCAGACCAAATCCACCCGCCGACAATTCCTTTAAAAGCTGATATGGCTCTCTTTCGCCAAGATTCTGTACATTCTGCCCCTGGCCTGCTGATATGTTATATAATTTTAATGGCACGGAATAATTCCAGTCATCTATCCCCGCAAAGCCCTCACGGTCTGTAAAATAGATTTGTTTCTTTAACACAGGTTTATCTATCATGAAATTATCAGATCCATCGTCCCACATTTCCTGCACGACAAACTTCATATTTTTCTGGATTCCATTCTCTAATAGCCACTGTCGCATTGCATAGGTGGGGACAATCACTGCTTCCCCCTTATTCAACAGACCGATTATCTCCCCCAAAAGTGACCGCTTTTCTTCATAGGCCAAAGCCTCTAATTCTTGTATAAAAAATGCAATCCGCCCGCCATACGCCTTAAGGCGATTCACCAATTCGTTCTCAAATCTCATACCGTTTCCTGTGGGAAACTGATAAATGATAAGATCCCCTTGATTGATTCCTGCAATGATCCCGTCCAGTCTGCTGTTTAGACTTTCCCAGCTTTCTCCCTCTGCAGAATAGCGATAAATTCCCATCTCTCTACAGCCAAGTTGATGTGCCATTTCAGCAACCATATGCTGGATGTAATGAGATTTGTCCCTTAGTGACCATCCATTTATCCGTGTAATATATGTTTTCATATCAATTTCCTCACTTTGTCTTTATTACGCTTCTCCCTTTTCTAAGATATCAGCCATATCCTCCCGCATAATCGTCTGTACTGCATCTATCAAAAATTTTTTTGTAAAATATCCGTTTCGGATCAAGGGTGCAAATTTTCCCACATGCTGTACATATTCCTGATAATCTGCATCCTCCATGTTTCTAACCTGTTCTACCGCCTCATCCAGGCTGTCAACCACCAATCCAAGGTTATTTTTTTCAATCAAATACTGGTTGGAGATTCCTCTCGGGACAATCACCGGGATCCCTGCTGCCAAATAAGTGCTGAGCTTAAAAGTATTGTTATATTTCATATACTGATGCCAATACTCATCTCCGTACCATACCAGGCCAAATCCGCCTTTGGCCAATTCCAGCAACAGACTGCTGAAATCCATCCAGCCCATGTTCTGTGCTGTTTTTCCTGTACACAGTTCCGTTGTATATACTTTCAAAGGAACATCAAAGCTCCATTGTTGAGGAAACAGAAACTTAGAAGGATTTCCCGCAAAGTGAATCTCTTTTTGAAACCTAGGAGTCTGAGAAAATTTAATGTCTGTGGTATAATCCCAAAGTTCCTGTATTACAAACTTCATATTCTTCCTGATTCCATTCACCTGCAAAAACTTCTTCATGGCATAGGATGGTACCACAAGGACTTCCGCCGAATTAAACAGTTCTATTACATATCCCAGCATAAATCGACTACTCTCCATCATGAGGGGTTCTACATCATGCACCACAATGATTACTCTACCCCCATATGCTTTTATGCGCTGGATCAGTCCCTCCTCAAACTTCAAATGATGCCAGGTGGGATGCTGAAAAAATACAATATCACCTGGAGATATACTGGCAATGATGCCATCGTACCTGGCACTTAGACTCCCGACACTTTCCTCCCTGGCATTATAGAAAAATATTCCCATATTTCTGAAGCCAAGCTCATGGGCAATATCCGAAACCATATCTTGTGCATCTTTAGCTGTACCTACAAGCCCGTTTATGCATGTTATGAATACCTTCATTGTACTCCTTTCTTCTGTTGCATTCCTCACTGCGCATTTTCTTTAGATTCCCTATACTACAGGCAGCCAGTCTATCCATTCAGCACCTGAAAAACCGCATCCGTCAACGCCTTCTTCGTAAAATACCCCTCTTGAAGCAGGTAAGAAAACGCTGCCACATTATCTGCCATCTCCCGGTATTCTGCCTCATCCATGTTCTCTATGCGCTGTGCTGCCTCCTCCAAAGAATCCACTACAATCCCCAGCTTTTTTCGCACAATGGTCTCCTGCTCCCCTATGCCGGAAGGCACAATCACTGGCAGGCCCGCTGCCAGGTAGGCACTGAGTTCATAGGAGGCATTCCTCTTCACCCACTCCCTCCAACGGGGCTCCTCTGTCCACAGCAATCCGAAACCACCACTGTGCCTGAAGGCGTCAAGCAAAAGAGGCTCTCCCTGAAGCTGTCCCAGAAACCGGACATTTCTCTGCTCCGCCCAGTCCCCCTCCTGGGCTGCCACCACCAGTTGAATCCCAGCTTCACCCCATTGTCTGCAAAACTGTAGTCTGGGATCCCAATCTGGGGTTCCCATCAGATTCATAGCCCTTCGAAAGGGCGGTTGCACGGACCGATCCACCCATACGGCGCAGTCGTACATCCGCCGCACAATGATTTTCTCCAGGGAGAGTCCCTTTTCCCGCAGAAAATCTGCCATGTTTTGACTTGGTACAATGATAGCGTCCGCCTGATTATAGAGATCGAGATATCTCTTCCAATCCCAGTTCCAGAGCTCTGACATCCCTGGGAGAATGTCATGCATCAATATCATTCTCTTTCTCTCATAGCCGTACAGGCTGTTCATCAATTGTTGGTCAAAGGAAATCCCGTTCCAGGTGGGGAACTGCACAATGACAATATCCCCTGGTTCCACAGACCCTATAATTCCATCCACACGGGTTCGCAGCATCTCCGGGGTATCCGCCTCTACTGGATAATGGTATATTCCCAATTCATTGAACATCAGATCCTTTTTCGCAATAGCGGCCGTTGCCTGCTGCGCCTCTGCCCCCGCTCCTGTCAACCCATAAATATTTGTAATATGCGTCTCCATAAAGCCTCCTCTCTCACCTATTTGTCCTATTGGTACAATAAGCAAAAGACTGCGTCAATTAAGGCTTTTTGGGTAAAATACCCTCCTCGAAGCAGTTTGCCGAACTCTGCTGCGTTGCGCACCATCTGATCATACCGATCCGCTGACATGGCTTGGATGGCTTCCACAGCTTCCGCCAGCGAGTCCACAGCCAGCCCCAGCTCCTTCCTGCGGATGGTGTCTGCCTCCGGTATGCTGTTTGGGATAATCACTGGCAGGCCCGCCCCCATATAGGTGCTGAGTTTATAGCATGTATTATATTTCATATATTTACACCAGACCGGATCCTCCGACCACAAAAGCCCGAATCCCCCTGTTCTCCGCAGAACGTCCGCCAGTAAATTATCATTTTCAAACCAGCCTAAAAACTCTATCTTCTTTCCGGCAGCCCAGTCCCCCTCCTGGGCTGTCACGGCCAGCCTGACTGTCTCATAAGGCCATTCCCGGGCAAAGGAAAATTTCGGCGTGGAGATATCTCCGGCAAACTGAATTACTCTATCAAACTTTGGTGTAACGGAAGTATCTATAGAAAGAAGCTGGTCCCACATTCTCTGTATGACAAGCTTTTCTACCTTCAGTCCTCTTTCCCGCAGATAATCTGCCATTCTCTGGGAGGGCAGAATAATGACATCCGCCTGGTTATACAGGGCAATTCGCCGGCTTAAAAATTCATCTTCCGTACCGTACATCATTGCGTCGATATCATGAATAAAGAAAATCTTCTTCAATCCTCGGTAGCTGCTTAAGTGTCCTACCAAAGCCTCATCAAAATAATTTCCATTCCATGTGGGAAGCTGCAAAATCACCACATCCCCATGGCTCACCCCTGCAACAATACCGTCCAGCCTGGTCCTAAACATCTCCGAAGAGTCCCACTCCTGCCTGTGGACATATATGCCCAGCTCATCACACCCCAAAACCTTTTTTGCAAGTTCCGCAGACATGCGCTGAGCTTTCCCTGCTGTTCCGCACAGTCCATATCGATTCGTAATATGTATCCGCATATAACGCCCCTCTATTCCCGCCTCTCAGTAAAATCCCCTCATCCCTTCTCTCTTTCCATGAACTTCCGATAGCTCTCCGATAGCTCTACCAGTGCAGTCGTCCTCTGTCTCTGGAGGCGTTGGGCCAGAGCCTGTACATTCTCCATGGTTTTTCTGAGATCTGCAATCATCCTATCGGCTTCCTTCGCCGGGTATATCTGTTCATCGCCTATGTAATCCCTGTTATGAACCGTCTCCTCAAATGCGAAGATCAGCTGGTTATTCAGGAAAGCGGTGCGCACTGCCGAGACAATCTCCCCTTCGTAGTTAATATCCAGATAATAATCACACAGGGCAAAAAGCTCCTTTACCACCTCTGTCTTTACCCCTGGATACAGACTCACATTCTCATAGCCTTCCATGCTCATAAGCTTTGACGACATTTCTGTCAGCGCTGCAATATGAAAATGCATCTGCGGAATGGCCTTTACTATCTCCTGACAATGCTCAATTCTGTCGGAATTGGTACAGATCAGTGCCTCCCTTCTGCGTTTGTTCTTTCTGCGGAAGGGGTAAATGAAGCCCAGCTTCTCTACCATCTCCTGAGAAGCTCCCAATTCCACCAGTCTCCTGTAAGAATGCTCCAGCTGCACCATGATCCGGGCCGTGCGGGATGCCTCTCCCCGCAGAATCATCTGCATATTCCCAGGGATTTCATCCCGCACCGGCTCCTGCCAGAACAGTACATCCCTCTTAACTGGGCCTCCCAAAGCATTAGATACGAAGAAGGGAGTGGACAGCGAATTGAAGAATAGCCTGTCCGCTTCCAGTCCCGCACACTTTAAAAAGTACACCACAAATTCTGTCTTTGTCCGAAATACCTTTACTTCCTTTCCCTGGTTCAGCACAATGTCCCCTGTGACATAATTCTGCATGATAATCTCCTGCCCCAAAGGGGAAAACCAGGATTTGTTCACCAGCTGCCCCTTTGCGTTAAAAATGGTTCTGGCATAGAGGGCCCCATAGCGGTTGTAGTGATCACTGGATCTGACAATTCCTCTCTCGTCCAGCCAGTCCACTGTCTTTACCAGTCTCTTATGGGTGGGATCCGCGTAAAAAATTCTGCCTCTCTCTTTGCTGTAATCGTTGATCTTTCCATTGCTGTTGGTCCCGCTGATCTCCCAGTAATCCGGTACGGGAATCTGGTTAAAATATCTTGCTTTGCCAGGAACCTTCTCCTGGTCTCTAAAATCCCCCTGAAAAAAGCCATAGACCGAAATCACATCCTCCGGCAAAAAGCCATCATCCTCGATGACTACTGCCGGGAAATCATATCCCGCCTTCCGAAACGAAGTGTGCAAGTCCTTACTGCCCTGTCCGTAATAATCAAAAAGCAACACTATCTGCTCTGATTGATTGTTTCTGCCCATCTCTTCTCCACCTCTCCTGTAAGATAGCTGTTGGCTTTTTCATAAGCATGCCGATGAAAGCTCTCCATGTCCGCTTCTGTAAACAGCCTGCGTATCCGATCCGTCAGCTCCTGTATTCGCTGTCTCTTTTCCATCTTATCTGTAACAGGAATCAGATAACCGTTTTTCCCATCGTCAATAAAATTCTGGTTGCCATACCGGACGTCAAAGCCGATAATGGGCAGTCCAGAGCCTATGGCCTCCATCAGGGTCAGTCCGAATCCCTCGCTGGTAGAGCCTGAAAGGTAGGCCTCATAGTTTTGATATACCTCATCCAACTTCTGCTGCCCGCAAAGTCTGATATATCCGCTGCAGTTCCTCTGAAAGATCTGTTCCTGGAGCTTTCCCTCCTCCCCGCCTTTCCCGTAGATATCCAAGGACAGGTCTGGGATCCATTTCCTTGCCTCCACTACTGCGTCAATGAGCCAATCCACATGCTTCTCCCCTGCAAGCCGAGAAGCTGTGATCAGAGAGTGGGGACGCCTTCCTTTGGAGGGAGTTCTCAGCTGATCCAGGCTCCCTACCGGAATGGTTACCACATTGGGCTCCACACCCATATACTGCCGAAAATGCTGCCGCAGCAGTTGATTTTGGGTGTCTGTGGCCGTGACATAGAAATCTACCCGCTTATACTGGGAAAAAGAATATTCATAAAAATTATTCCAGAGAATATGATCCCCATCTGTACCGCCCTGGCTGAAATGATCCGCATGAATCACAATGCCTACTCTGGCAGGCCCGGCATTTTGCAAAATGGCCTGGCCGATGCCGGTGGTTCTGTCAATGAGGATGATATCTCGGTTGGTCAGCTGCAGCCGGGATACCATATACCCTACTAGCTCCTCCTTGGAACAGAGCAGTTTATCTGGAAACTGATACATAACCTGATCGTTATCCGTGATCTCCTCGTAGGCAACACTTCCGTCTTCATTAAAATATCTCCGATGATACAGATGTGCCCTGTTGTCCAGAGGGGCATAATAGTCCGAATAAATCCTGCAGTAGGTATAATAA
>CANRZC010000120.1 GCA_947644185.1 uncultured Acetatifactor sp. | reverse complement strand
AAAGATCACATCATTGACGGCTCCACTTTTCCAATGTATTACACCAATATGCGCTCTCTGCTGGCGGAGATGATCCGCAAATCAGAGATGATTATCTTCAATCGCTGTGATTCTGTGCGGGATCAGTTGAATTCCTACAAGCGGAATATCAAGGCGGTAAACCCCTCTGCAGATGTGATCTTTGAGGATGCCCAGGGGGAGATAGATGAGATTTTTGAGGAGGATCTGCCCTACGATCTGCAGCAGGAGACCATTGTGCTGGACAATCAGGGATATGGCATCTGGTACCTGGATTCCATGGACCATTTAGAGCGGTATCTGGGCAAGAAGCTGCAGTTTGTGGCAATGGTATTAAAGCCAGAGAATTTCCCAGAGAATTATTTCGTGCCAGGCCGCATGGCAATGACCTGCTGTGCAGACGACATGTCGTTTTTGGGATATGCCTGTGAGTTTGCGGGGGCAGGGGCCCTAAAGCAGAAGGAATGGGTCAAGGTGACTGCCACTGTGACGAAGGAGTATTGGGAGGACTACAAGGGGGAAGGACCTATCCTTCATGCCATTCGTGTGGAGAAGACAAAGGCTCCAAAGGAGACAATCATCAGCTTTTCTTAAGGTAGGAATAGATTTCCCCCGGAGGATGGGAAGATGGATAGAAAGAATTCCGATGAGAAAGAGATACAGCAGCTTAGGAATCGATTCCACGATCTGGCAGAGAAATCCTTTCAGCAGGGCATATTTACCTTTACGGGTTTCCTGGGGCTAAGCCAACAGGATATATTCTGGCAGGAGGAGAGCAAGCTTTCCCATGCCAGATATAAGCTGGAGGGAGGCTATGAGGGCGCAGACAGAATCGTAGTGCGTTTTGGAGATCCGGAGGAATTGGGATACCAGGTGCCCTTCCCCATTGTCTGCATTCGCATTGCGCCTTTGGCCCAGAAGTTTGCAGAGGAGCTGTCCCACAGAGATTTCCTGGGTGCCCTGATGAATCTGGGCATTGACAGGAGCACATTGGGAGACATCAAGGTGGGAGAGAACCAGGCATACCTATTTTGCTTGGACGCTATCGCAGACTTTATCTGCCAGCATTTAAGCCAAGTAAAGCACACACATGTGAAGTGTAGCTTGACCCAGGAAACAGGAGAGCTGCCAGGGGAGGAGCCCACGCCTGCCACAATACAGGTGCAATCCCTGCGAGCTGACGCAGTGCTGGCAAAGGTTTATAATCTGTCCAGGGAAAAGAGCCTGGAATTGTTTCGAGGGGGAAAGGTATATATAAATGGGCGGCTCTGTGAGAATAATTCTCGTCAGCTGAAAATGGGGGAGACTGTGAATGCCAGAGGCCACGGAAAGTTTACTTTGGTAGGCGAACCCAGTAAGACGCGGAAGGGAAAGCTGGCGGCACAGGTGGCGATATATCAATAATAACAGAGGTGTTTATGTACGCATATTCAATTGTCCAATGGCTGTTTTTTTTCTATTTTTACTGTTTTGTAGGGTGGTGTATTGAATCCACCTATGTGTCCATCAAGGCGAGGCAGCTGACCAACAGAGGCTTTATGCGAGGGCCTTTTTTACCACTGTATGGAAGTGGGGCTATCATGATGCTGGTAGTGTCCATTCCCTTTCAGGACAATATCTTTATGGTGTATGTGGCGGGATGTGTGGGGGCTACAGTGCTGGAATACATCACTGGGGTGACGATGGAAGCCCTGTTTAAGGTGCGCTACTGGGACTACTCCAAAAACAAGTTCAACTTTCAGGGGCACATCTGTCTAGGCACCTCCCTGGCGTGGGGGTTTCTAACCATTTTGATGACAGAAGTGGTCCATGTACCGGTGGAGCGCCTTGCGTTTTCCATACCAGACACGGCTCTGAAGGCAGTGACCGGTATCCTGACGGTATTCATTGCGGCAGATTTTGCCCTCTCCTTTAAGGCAGCTATTGATCTGCGGGATGTGCTGGTGAAGATGGAGAAGGTGAAGGAGGAGATGGTACATATTCAGAAGCGTCTGGATGTGGTCATCGCTCTGACCAGCCAGGAGATAGGCAACTATAGGGCAGCCCTGTCTGAGAGCGCCAGCATGGCAAAAGAGGAGTGGACAGAAAGCATGGCCATGCACATAGAGGACATCAAGTCCGGCATCGAGCGAAGGCTGGAGCAGGTGAAAGCCCTTGTACCCACCTGGAATGCAGAGGAGAAGGAGAGCATAGGGGAAATCCTTCAGGACTTGAGAACCAAGTATGCCATTAATCTGGCGGATCGAAAGCGCCTGGGGAGGCTTAGAGATTTCTTCCAGCGGGATCTCATCCGTTCCAATCCGGGGATGACATCCGTGAAGTTTAGGGAGGCTTTGGAAGAGCTAAAGCGCAAAACCATGGGGAAAGAAGAGAGCGAGGAAGAGAAGCAGGACTGAGAGGTCATTGCTGTATATGGAAGGGGCTGTTACTTCGGTGACAGCCCTAATTTCTTAAAAAAATCTTAAACAATTTCCTTATTTTTTGTTAATGGCTGTTTTGATAGAATAAGTTTATGACGATCATGATTTTCATATTGAGGGAAGGGTATAGCTATGTACAACATTTTGATCTGCGACGATGAACGAGACATTGTGAATGCACTGAAGATTTATCTCAACGATGCCAATTATACGCTGTTTGAGGCATTTGACGGCAGGGAGGCGCTGAAAATTGTGGAGGAGCGGGATATTCATCTGGTGTTGATGGATATCATGATGCCGGAGATGGATGGGATAGAGGCCATGGTGAAGATTCGAGAGAAGAGCAATGTACCGGTGATTTTGCTCACAGCAAAGTCTGAGGATGCAGACAAAATTTTGGGCTTGACAGTGGGGGCGGACGATTATATCACAAAGCCCTTCAATCCAGTGGAGGTATCTGCAAGGGTAAGGTCTCAGCTGCGCAGATACATGCAGCTGGGAGCTGGAAATCTGCGCCAGGAGGTACTGCGCTGTGGTGCAATCGAACTGGACGACACCCAGAAAAAGGTATTGTTAGACGGGGAAGAGGTGGCACTGACGCCTACGGAGTATGAGATTTTAAAGCTTCTGATGCGGCATCCAGGGCGGGTATTCTCGCCGAAGGAAATTTATCAGAAGATATGGAACGATCTGCCCTATGGCAGTGAGAACACGGTTGCAGTACATATCAGGCATATACGAGAGAAACTGGAAATCAATCCAGCGGAACCTAGGTATGTGAAGGTGGTTTGGGGGCAGGGCTACAAGTGTGAAGGAAATCACTAAGCTCGAAAGGACCTCGCTAAGTGATTTCAAGCTTCACACAGAAGAATATCCAAGCGAACTTTGTTCGCTTGGACATTCTTCCAGACTTGCACCTATTGTTTTTGACAACAGAACTGCGTTCTGTTGTATGTGTTGTTGAGGAGACATGAGGGGGAAGGGGAAGGTATTATGAGACAGGAGGATGGGAGGATGGCTATGATGGATGAGATGGAGAATGTGGAGGAGATTAGGGAGACGGGGATGGACCGCGCAGAAGAGGAAGGAAGAGAAGGGGAAGAACGAGATGGGGAAAGGGGTATGGAGAAACGGCGAAAGAGACAAAAAAAGGCCCAAAAGAGCAGTGGAAGGTATCGGCTGACAGGGTCTTTTGCGGCTAAGGTGGTGGCTTTTTTGTTGCTGACGGTCTCTGGAATTGTAGGAGTCTGGGGATTGGTGGGCTGTGTCTATATCGGGGAGTATGGTTTTTATGGGAGTAGCTTAACAGAGGTGCTGCAGAGGCAGCTTGTCAGTCCTCAGGTCACTGCTGTGTATGAGATGGCTGGGAGGATAGAACAGGGAGACATTTTAGGTGCGGAGGTGTACTGTAGAGAGCGGAATGTGGGCATGGAAGTGGTGCGAATGGGAAGGAATGAGAAGGAAATTGTTCTTTGGAGCACCTGGGATGGATATGAGACCAACTATACCTGGGAGACATATGTGACCTTCGATTTGCAGGAGGATGTCTTTTTGGACGGTATGATGCTTGAGACAGATGAAGCGTATCTCATTCGGACCTATGTGGATCCGGATTTTCCTATAGAGGATAATTTTAAGAGACTGGCAGAACAGGTGACGAAGGCCTATGAGGCCAGATATTTGTTGATGGGAGTGGCTGTCAGTGGGGTCTTACTGTGCATTCTTATGTTCGTATTTCTCATGTGCAGCGCCGGGCATCAGAACGGAAAGGAAGGCATCGTGCCAAGTGTGCTGGCACCGATTCCTCTGGATGTACTGACAGGACTTTTTCTGTTAGCGGCTGCCGCGGTAGGGTTCTTTGGGCTGAACTTGGTGTGGCATATAAATGATCTGATGGAATTTGTGCTACTGACACTTTTTGGTGCGTTGTTGGCAGTCTGGGGGACGCTGTACTGTATGGAAGTGGCCACGCGCTTAAAGAAAGGGAAATGCTTTCGCTATAGCCTGCTTTATATGATGCTTCGGGGATTTTGGAAGATATGCTGTCTCCTGGGGAGAAGCCTTGGGGCCATGCTGCGGGATTTACCACTGGTGCTGACAGTGGTGACGGGTTATTTAGGGCTGTGTATCTTTGAGTTTTTTGTTCTTTTATTGTTTGCTGGCGGCAGCGAGAGCCTGGGCTTTCTACTTTGGCTCCTGGAGAAGGCAGTGCTGTTCGGGATTGTCATCTACATTGCGCTGGCCTGCAGGAGACTTTTGGCAGCAGGGAAGGCGCTGGCAGAGGGACAGGGGGATTATAAGGTGGACACCGCCCATCTGATAGGAAATTTTAAGGAGCATGGGGAGAATCTAAACAGCCTGGGCCAGGGCATCTCCAAAGCTGTGGCAGAGCGCCTGAAAAGTGAGCGGCTGAAAACTGAGCTGATCACCAATGTATCCCATGATTTAAAGACACCTTTGACTTCTATTATTAACTATGCGGATCTGATCTGTGAGGAGACTATGGGAGGAGCGCGAGACAGCTATCAGAAGACTGGCAGCGAATCTGTGGAGGTGATAGCTGTGGACGCAGACACAGAAGAGACCGAGAAAAACCAGGATAGAGCCGCTGAGAAGGACGCCAGGGTTGCAGAATATGCACAGGTGCTGCTCAGGCAGTCCAGGCGGTTAAAGAAGCTGTTGGAGGATCTGCTGGAGGCTTCCAAGGCCACCACCGGGAATTTAGAGGTAAATCTGGAGCCCTGTGAGGTGGGGGTGCTCCTGTCTCAGGCAGTGGGAGAGTATCAGCAGAGGATGGAGGAAAAGCAGCTGGAGCTGATAGCCAGGCAGCCGGAGCAGATTGCCAGCATCATGGCGGATGGCCGGCATCTATGGCGGGTATTTGATAATCTGTTAAATAATATTTGTAAATACGCACAGGAAAAATCCCGCGTCTACTTAAGCGTAGAACAGCGGGAAGGATATGTCATGATCATTTTTCGGAACATGTCCAAATATCCTTTGGATATCTCCCCAGAGGAGCTGGAGGAACGGTTTGTGAGAGGGGATAGATCCCGGCATATGGAGGGAAACGGGCTGGGACTATCCATAGCGAAAAGCCTTGTGGAGCTCCAGGGGGGTAGCATGGATATCATTATTGATGGGGATCTGTTCAAAATCATTTTGCAGTTTGCCGCGCTCTGACTGGAGAGTCAGTGACTTTTCCCGTTATTTGCAGCGCTGGGTCATAATAGCGAGAATGGTGCGGTCTGTCTGCTGCATTCCCTCTTTTGCCAGAACCCCAATGTTGGCGATGGTGTTGTCTACACCTTTGGTGACAATGCCGTCGCCACTCTTGAATTCCTGTCTGTTTTGGTACATATGGTATCCCAAAATTCCAGCGTCTACGCTGGCGGCAATTTTAGCGGCACAGGAGGGCTTTGCCCCATCACAGATAGTACCGCTGATGATGGCCACGGCGTTGACAATTGTATGGGCGATGGCTTCGTAGCTGCCGTCCAGCAGGTAAGCGATTCCGGCGCCGGCGCCAACCCCTGCGCTGACAGCACCGCAGTAGGCGGAGAGACGACCGATACCACTCTTTTGGTGGAGGGTTACTAAATCGCTGACCACCAGGGCCCGGTACAGCTTTTCCCGGCTTGCCCTAAGGTGCTTTGCGTAGCGAACCACTGGAACAGAGGCAGTGATGCCTTGATTACCAGAACCGGAGAGAATCACCACAGGCTGCTCGCATCCGCTCATTCTGGCATCACTGCCAGCGGCAGCATAGGCTTTGGCCTCAGTCTTGATGTCATCTGGATAGTCAGACAGAAGCACAGAGCCGATGTTTGCGCCCCAGTCATTTTCCAGTCCTTCCTCTGCGATAGCAGTATTACAGGCAATCTGTGGATCTAGCAAAGCTGCGATCTCCTCTGGATTTACAGTGTCAGCAAACTCCAGAATATCCGCCACATTCAGCACACCTTTGTCTGTCAGGCAGTCCTCTGCAGAGTCAGATACAGGCTTTTCTAACAGGATTTGGCCATCTCGTTCTTCCCTTACGATGTTGCTGTGGTTGTTGGCGATCTGTATGTAGGCAGTGTGCTCTTGTGCGTATCCAGTAAGGCGGATGTCCAGCATTCGCGGGGTATCGGCGCAGACCACCTCCATTGGCACATTCCTTGCGTAGTCTGCAATGTCCTGATGTCTTTGGGGCGGGACAGAAGAAATGACCTGCAAAATCTTTTCTGCCTGTCCGACAACCACCCCTGCGGCAATTGCGGCCCGGATGCCTTTTTGCCCTCCTGTATTGGGGACTACCACACTTTTCACATTCTTGATGATATTGCCGGAGATCTCGGCCAGAATTCGCTCCGGCCAGGCACCTAGAATATCCCGCAGCCGGGCGGCAGCATAGGCCAGGGCGATAGGCTCTGTACAGCCTGTAGCCAGAACCAATTCTTCTTTCAGAATGGAAATGTAGGCATTTTTCTTTTCTAGTGTCAACATGGACTTTTCTCCTTCCGTACAGGGACAATGGCTTTCACAGCCTTTTTCATTTATAACACCTC
>CANRZC010000119.1 GCA_947644185.1 uncultured Acetatifactor sp. | reverse complement strand
CAGGGACAACTATGCCCATTTTTAGGAAACGGATTGTTTTGTGCGCTGCTCACCATATGACAGGATAATTACTTTGGCTTTGCCGGAAAAAGGAAAGTCGTAGTGAATGCCCTGCGCGGACAAAAACAGTCTGTGCAGGGTATTTTTGTGTGCAAAAATAGCGATTAAGGCATAAAAGCCTGGGAAAGAGAGGAAAAATGATTCGAAAATATTGGATAACTGCCTGGATGGCCATGCAGGGCAAGACAGGCGGAGGTGTGCTTTATCTGTTGCCAGATATCATTATGAAGGTGGTATATCTGGTGCCGGTGATGTTTATCTGGAGGACCCTGGCAGAAAGCGGCTATCAGGTGGAGATGTCGGTTTCGCAGCTTTTGAGCTACACATACGTGAATGCGCTGCTGACGGATATGATGATTGTGAATACATATCTGTCAGCATGGAATTACGATACAAGGAATATGGAGATGTTTACCCGGCCCATACCTGTGTTTGGGCAGGTGATTTCCAGGACCTTAGGAGAGTGGGTGCCCATGCTTGTTTTGTTTTCGCTGCCTATGTTTTTGCTGGCACCCATTCTGGGAATCGGGGTGCTGCCGGAGACGCTTTGGGTAGTTCCGTCACTGGTACTGAGTGTATCTCTGGGATTCGCCTTTGAATTTTTGTTCTACTGTGTGAATATCAGGCTCCACAATGTTTCCTGGCTTACTTATGTGATCCGAAGTGCGGTGGTATCCTTTTTTTCTGGCACCGTGATACCCTTTCGGATATTGCCCTTTGGCATGGACAGGTGGATGAGCTATCAGCCCTTTGGCAGTCTGGGCGGGGCTTTTCTCTCCCTGTACGTAGGAAGCGCACAGGCTTTGGAGGTGATTCCAGTACAGCTGTTTTGGAATGTTGTGATATGGATTGCAGCCACGGTATGGTTTCGGAAATCCAGAGAGAGGATGGTGAGCTTTGGTGGGTAAGAAGCTAAAGAGATATTTTCAATTGTTGGGGATATATGCCCGGATGGATCTGGCTTCCCTGATGCGGGACCGAAAATTTATGGCAATTGCGATTACCGCAGATATTGTTTCCAATATATCGTCTATCTCCGGTGTCTTCCTTTTGGCATGGAAGTTCGGCGGAATCGGGGGGATGGATCGGTTTGAGGTTCTGTTTATGCTGGCATACGGCAATGTGGTGATGGGATTTCTAAATATGATAGGAGGCTGCAATGCGCTGTTTCCCAGCAGAATTATTGGAAGAGGGCAGTGGGAGCATATGTTTATCATGCCCCTTCCCTATACAGTGCAGTTGACCGTGGGCATTTTTCCCTTTACCGGTTCCAGCACTTTTCTGTCCGGCATAGGGATGCTGTGGGTGGCGCTACATTACATGGAAACTCCCCTGCCATGGTGGTGGCTGGGGGCGCTGGTTTTTCAGCTGATTGTCAGTATGGCCATAGTAGTGGCGGCCTCCTATCTGTTTTCCAGCCTTGCCTTTTATGCGCCGGTGCAGTGCGAGGAAATATGCAGCACAGTGGTTTACAGCATGGAATATACCAGAAGCTTTCCCTTATCCGGTATGCCGCCCTATATCCGATACCCACTGTTGACGATTTTTCCCGTGGGTCTTTTGGCATGGCTTCCCACCATGATTATATTGGGAAAGTGCAGGGGCTTGGAACAGCTTTATCCAGCGGTATTTGCGGTTTTTCTATCGCTTACTGCCGCTTATTATTTCAAGAAAGGATTTAGATATTATGTTAAAAAAGGAATCAACAGATATGTGGCAGGGGGACACCGCTCATAAGGATAGGATGGCAGTAAGAGTGGACTCTGTGAGCAAGTCATTTACCAGATGGCAGAGAAAAGAAAGGGAAGGGATCAAACATATCTTCGGGCAAGAAAAGAAGACAATAACTGCCCTGGATCAGGTTTCCTTTCAGATAAAACAGGGGGAATTTGTAGCTTATGCAGGGCCAAACGGAGCTGGCAAGAGCACTACCATGAAGCTGTTGGCGGGGATGCTCCAGCCCACAGAGGGGACCTTATCCGTGTTGGGGATGTCCCCAGACAGGGACAGGATCGCCCTTATGAAAAAGCTGGGCGTATTGTTTGGAAACCGGACGGAGCTTTGGTGGGACCATCCGGTAATCCAGAGCTTTGAGTGGAAAAAGGTAGTGTGGGATATCCCTGACGGGGTGTACCAGAGGAATCTGAACATGGTGACAGAATTGCTGGACATAGGCGAGATCAAAAACACATTTGCCAGAGAGCTGTCCCTGGGGCAGAGGATGCGAGCGGATCTGGCTATGATGCTGCTACATTCCCCAGAGCTGATCTTGCTGGACGAGCCTACTTTAGGATTGGATGTGGTGGCAAAGCGCCAGATGATAGATTTTTTGAAGAAGGTCAATAGGGAGAATGGCGTGACCATCCTGGTAACCAGCCATGACATGGATGATCTGGAAGAGATGGCCCAGAGGATTCTCATGATTTCCGGCGGAAAACTGGTGTATGACGGCAATTTTGACGGACTTCGGCAAATTACAGGCAATTTGACACATTTCACTGTTACCACAGACGGAAGAAAACCGAAACTTCCAGATTGCAGGTTCCTGGGTGGAAAAAACGGGGTGTTTGAATTTGAGGTAGATCTGTCCAGACTCCCTGTCAGGGGACTGCTGGAGAGACTGTCCAAGGAGGAGGGAATCAAAGACGTGGAAATCAGGAAAGCACCAATCGAGCAGGTGATTGCCCAGCTTTATCAGGACTGGAAACAGGGAGGCGCCTAGGAGGGGTAAATATCCAGGCCCGCATGCTGGGGTTGCAGCGTGCGGGCCTGGAGTGAACAGGAATGTGGGTCAATCCTGCTTTTTGGCGCTTTCATCATAGGTAAAGCCGCGCAGTGCCAGCTCCTTTGCCCTGTGGCAGGCGCAGAGCCGTCCATCTGGCATTTCCGCGAGGGCCGGAGAATCGGTCTTACACTTATCGATGCAGTAGTGGCATCTCTCGTGGAAGTAACAGCCGCTAGGCGGGTTGGCAGGATTGGGGATTTCCCCCTTTAGGGGAATCCGCTCCATCTGGATGGTGGGATCCGCCACAGGCACCGCGGAGAGCAGAGCCTCCGTGTAGGGGTGCATGGGCTTCTCAAACAAATCCTCTGCCGGGGCGAATTCTACCATTCGGCCCAGATACATGACGCCCACCTTGTCGGAGATATGCTCCACCACTGACAGATCATGGCTGATGAACAGATAAGTCAGGTTCAGCTCCTTCTGCAGATCTCGCAGCAGGTTAATGACCTGGGCCTGGATGGATACGTCAAGAGCTGACACAGCCTCATCGCAGACGATGATCTGGGGCTCGATGACCAGGGCTCTTGCGATACCAATACGCTGGCGCTGTCCTCCAGAGAAGGCATGGGGATAACGCATTAGATACATAGGATTTAAGCCTACCTTCTCCGCCATGGCCTTTGCCTTTTGGTCCATTTCTGCCTTTGGCATCTTGGGATAATTTGCCTTTAACGGCTCCTTGATAATGTCCAGGACTGTCATTCTGGGGTCCAGAGAAGAGTAGGGATCCTGGAAGATCATCTGGATTTCCTTTCGGATCTCCTTCATCTTCTTTTTGTCTACCTTCAGGAAATCCAGCTCCTCGCCGGCTTTGGTGCGATAGAAGACTTCCCCTTCGGAAGCCTGGTAGGCCCGGACGATACAGCGTCCCAGTGTGGTCTTGCCGCAGCCAGATTCCCCCACAATGCCAATGGTTTCTCCCGGCTTTACATCGAAGCTCACATCGGTTACGGCCTTTACGGTAATGCCCTTGGAGGTAAAGCGTTTATGGAGGCCCTTGACTTCCATGATATTTTCTTTCTTCATTTCCTGCCGCCCTCCTTCTTTTTCAAGATCGATTTGGTCTGGGCTGTCCCATTCCCAGCGGATTGGCCTGCAGCTGTTTCATTGGGAACTTTTCCGGCCAGGGCTGCCTCCACCCTTGCCCTTTGGGCTTTACAGGCTTCATGAGGGCAGTTAAAACAGGCAATTCTGTGGCCTGGGGCGATTTCCACCAGATCTGGCTCTGCCCTGTTGCAAAGGCCTTCGATACGGGCATCGCAGCGATCATAGAATCCACAGGCCTTCGGCAGGTTCATAGCCAGAGGAACAGTTCCCTCTATGGAGAACAGTCTCTCTTCCTTTTTGGAGCCGATCTTGTGGACAGAGCCGATAAGTCCTCTGGTGTAGGGATGCTGGGGATTTGCATAGATTTCTGAGGCATCTGCACTCTCCACGATTTTGCCCAGATACATCACTGCCACCCGATCGCACATTTTGGCCACTACCCCCAGGTCATGGGTGATGAAAAGGATTGCCATGTTGAAATCCTTTTGCAGCTCCTTCATCAGCTCCAGAATCTGGGCCTGAATGGTGACGTCCAGGGCAGTGGTAGGCTCGTCGGCAATGAGCATTTTGGGATTGCACACCAGAGCCATGGCAATCAGGGCGCGCTGGAGCATACCGCCAGAGAACTCATGGGGATACTGGTTGTAGCGCTTCTCCACATTGGCAATGCCTACCTTGCGCATGACCTCCATGGAGATTTCCTTTGACTTCTTTTTATCCTTTGTGATATGAAGTCTGGTGGCTTCGTTGATCTGGTTGCCAATGGTATACATGGGGGAAAAGGCCACCATAGGCTCCTGGAAGATCATGGAGATCTCTTTGCCACGGATAGAACGGATTTCCTGTCCCCGCTGATCCAGAGAGAGGAGATCCACCTTGCCCATGCTCTCGGAATCGAACAAAATCTCTCCGCTGGGCACACACTTTTTATCATTGATACCGAGAATTGCCTTACAGGTCAGAGACTTACCACAGCCAGATTCGCCTACCAGCCCTAAGGTTTCTCCCTTTTTCATCTCAAAGTTCACGCCCCGGACTGCTGTCAGAAGCCCCTCTGTCATATGAATATCCACATGGAGGTCTTTGACTTCGAGAATATTTTCTTCGTTCATAGTTTTCTCCATTTCCACGCTGTGTAATACAACGTCTTATTTATAAGGGTCTGCAGCGTCACGGATTCCGTCTCCCAGGAAGTTAAAGGCGAGAACTGCAATGGTCACAAAAAGGATGGGGATCAGCTTGTGGGGATTGCTGGCCACATCGGTCACCGAGCTTGCCTCCTGGAGCAGTACCCCCCAGCTGGTTGCAGGGGATTTGATACCCAGTCCTAAATAGGACATGGAGGTCTCACCTACGATGGAACCTGGGATCCCCAGGGTGATGGAAACAATGAGATAACTCATAAAGCCCGGAACCAAATGCTTCCAGATGATCTTCCATGTGGATACACCGGAAAGCCTGGCTGCCATAACATAATCCTCATTCTTTAAGGACAGGAACTTGCCCCGCACCACACGGGCCATTCCGGTCCAGTTGATAAAGGAGAGGATGATGGTGATGTAAAAGTACATCTTCACTGTTGAGATCCCAGGAGGAATGGCTGCGGAGAGCGCCATCCAAAGGGGGATCTGGGGAACCGCGCCGATGACTTCGATAATTCTCTGTATCACAATATCTACAGCTCCGCCAAAGTACCCGGAGATGGAACCGATGGTAACCCCCAGGAAGAAGCTGATAATGGCGCTGGCAAAGGGAATGGTCAGGGAAATCCTGCTTCCCAAAAGCACCCGGGAGAAAATATCTCTTCCCAGCGTATCCGTTCCGAAGAGCATGATCTTCGCCCCAGTTCCGCCATTGCTGCCTTGCCCTACGCCGAAGAGATGAAGGTCGCAGGGAATCAGCCCTAGGATCTTATACTCTGTGCCGTGGACGAAGAATTTCAGCTTGTAATATTCGGAGGTATCCTCCGAGATGGTGACGGAGAAATCCGTCTTGTTGATGACCTTTTCCTGTTTGTACACAAAGGGACCTATGAATTCTCCCTCGTGCATAAGGTGGATGCTGGTAGGGGAGCTGTTTTTATACAGGGCATCAAATTCCTCCAGGGAATAGGGCGCCAGGAAATCTGCAAACAGAGCTCCCAGATACAGGATCAGCAATATGAGCATGGAAAGCTTTGCCAGCTTATGCTTTTTTAGCTTCCTTCCCATGAGAGTCCATTGGGAAGCCAGATAATAATCTTCATTGGTCTTTGGTTTCTTTTTCCACATCATCTGCCACCTCCCGAATAACGGATTCTAGGATCCAGGAACGCCAGCGCTATATCGGATAAGAGGATACCCACCACAACTAAAACGGCTTGGACCATAACAATGGCACCGGCAAGGTACATATCCTGAGCCTGGAGCGCTTTTAAAAGCACTGGCCCCTGAATCTGCATGTTCAGTACCATGGCGGTTACTGTGGAGCCGGAGAACAGGCTGGAGAGAACACCGCCCAGACCGGATACAGTGGGATTGATGGCGGCTCGAAAGCAATATTTCATGATGATGGTGCGCTCTGGAACTCCCTTTGCCCTTGCGGTCAAGGTGTACTGTCTGCCCACCTCATCCAACATCTGGGCTCGCACGGAACGGATGATGCCGCAGGTGCCACTGGTGCCGATGACTAGGATGGGTATGATCATGCGCTTTAAGAACTCACCAAAATTGTACAGATGAACGCCATTTTGCAGCATCTCCTGGGAGAACAGGCCCACATTTGCATTGCCGGTCCACTTATAGGACAGGTACATCAATACGATTGCCAAAATGAAATTTGGTATGGCCGCTCCCAAAAAACCGATGATAGAGGAGATATAGTCTCCCACAGAATACTGGTGGGTAGAAGCATAGATGGCAATGGGCAGGGATACCGCGTATTGGAAGATCATGATGATGGCGGTTACCAGGATGGTCAATCCCAGTCTATCGTCCACCACATCCCACACATCCCGGCCGTAGGCAAAGGAATACTTCCAGTTGTGGTGAGAGCCATATAAGCGGTAATAGGAGGAAGAGCAGAGACTGAAGGAATTAGAGGGGCAGCCCCTTACGGAGTATC
>CANRZC010000118.1 GCA_947644185.1 uncultured Acetatifactor sp. | reverse complement strand
TAAACAGCAGAAAGAATCTATCTTCTTCTGCTGTCTTTTTTTATAATCAGTACAAATAGGTAAAATGTATAAAAGAAATGGAGGAGATATCATGAAATTGGGAACATTGACGGTAGCATTGGGAGACTTGCCCTTTGATGAAGCATGTAAGTTCCTGGCTGAGAGAGGCGTGCAGATGGTGGAAATCGGATGCGGTGGTTTCCCGGGCAAAGCCCACTGTGACGCAGCTGAGCTTTTGGCGGATGAGGGAAAAAGGGAAAAGTTCATGGAGACACTGGACAAATACCACCTGGAAATCAGTGCCTTGAGCAGCCATGGGAACATGGTTCATCCCAACCCAGCGATAGCAGAAAGCTTTGAAAAGGACTTTGACAATGCTATTTTGCTGGCTGAGAAGCTGAAGGTGCCGGTGGTGAACACCTTTTCCGGCTGCCCGGGCGGGAGCAAGGATGACAAGACACCCAACTGGGTTACTTGTCCTTGGCCTGATGATTTCAGCGAAATTCTGGAATATCAGTGGAATGAAGTGCTAATTCCCTACTGGAAGAAAAAAGTGGCCTTTGCCGAGGCCCATGGGGTCTCAAAGATAGCCTTTGAGCTGCATCCTGGCTTCTGCGTCTACAATACAAAGACCATGCTGCGCATTCGCAGAGAGGTAGGACCGCAGATTGGCGCAAACTTTGATCCCAGCCATCTGATCTGGCAGGGCATGGACCCCTGCGCATCCATCCGGGAATTGGGCAAGGAGAATGCGATTTTCCATTTCCATGCCAAGGATACGCGCGTTGACGCCAGGAATACAGCAGTGAATGGTGTGCTGGATACAGATCACTACGGCAAAGAGTTGGACAGGTCCTGGATCTTCCGCACAGTGGGATACGGCAATGGGGAGGACTATTGGAGAGATATTATTTCCCAGCTGCGCATGGTGGGCTATGACTATGCTATCAGCATTGAGCATGAGGATGGCCTGATGTCTGGCAAGGAAGGCCTGGAGAAGGCTATCAGCTTTTTGAAGAATGTGCTTATTTATGAGGATAGAGGTGCTATGTACTGGGCCTAATGCGAGAAGAAGTTCTAGGCGGGCAAGAGGGGCAGGGCCCCTCTTTACGCCCGCCAAGAACTTCTAGGATTGCAGAGCGAACAAGTTCGCTTTGCAATCCGTTCTCGCATGGAAGAATGCCCAAAGTGCGGGCATTCTTCCGGACTGGCACCGCTTTTTGGTACTTTCTAATCGAGGAAATATGCTTGGAGCAGGGGGAATGTTTTGCCTGCCGGGCGAGGAGGAAGAATATGACGCATAAGATGGCCATTGTAGGGTTTGGAGGAATGGCAGGCTGGCATTATGACGAGATCCAGACCATTGAGGGGCTGGAGATTGCCGGCATTTGGGACATTAAGGAGGAAAGGAGAGTCTATGCTGCCCAGGAGAAAGGGCTCCATGTGTATGGCAGCCTGGAGGAGCTTCTGGCGGATCCAGAGACGGATCTGGTGCTGATAGCCACTCCCAATGATGTGCATAAGCCTGTGGCGATTGCAGCCATGGAGGCTGGCAAGAATGTGATCAGCGAGAAGCCCATTACCTTAAGCTCAGCAGATCTCCAGGAGATGATGGACGCCTCCAAACGGACAGGGCGTTTCCTGACCGTTCACCAGAATAGACGCTGGGACGAAGATTTCCTGACGGTAAAGAAGATTTTGGAGGAGGGAAAGCTGGGAGAGCTGTTCCGCATCGAATCCAGAGTACATGGTTCCAGGGGGATTCCCGGGGACTGGCGCCAGGAGAAGGAGCACGGCGGTGGTATGATCCTGGACTGGGGTGTACATCTTTTAGACCAGATCTTGCAGATCTTTGCTGATGTGCCCATTCGAAGCGTCTACGGTGTGGAGACCCATGTGACCAACCAGCTGGTGGACGATGGCTTCTCTACAGAGATTGCCTTTGAGAACGGTGTCACTGTTCTGGTGGAGGTAGGCACCAGCAACTTCATCTCCCTTCCCAGATGGTATGTGATGGGAGCAGACGGCACAGCAGTCATTGAAGACTGGGCCTTAAATGGAAAGATTGTGCGAGCTTCCGGCGTGGACGAAAAGGACGTGACGCCTGTCATCACTGCGGCTGGTCTGACGAAGACTATGGCTCCCAGAAGAGAGGACAGTATCTTTACAGAGGAGCTTCCCAAGGTAGAGAGCGATGTGAGAGAATTCTATTATAATGTGCTGGCAGTGATGGAGGGGAGAGAGGAGAGCAGAATCCGCCTTCCAGAAGTAATGCGTGTCATGAAGCTGATGGAAGCCATCCATAAATCGGCCGAGACTGGGGAGATCATAAAAGAGACAATATAAAGTGTATAGAGGAACGTTCCATAAGAATCCGCAGATTGCGGGAAAGGAATGGTGACGAATCGGTATGGAAAAGATGGGAATTGCCGCACAGGTGTATTCTGTGAGGGATGCGGCGGAGAAAGACTTTGCGGGAACCATGAAAGCATTGAAGGAATGCGGCTATGAGGGTGTAGAACTGGCGGGCTTGTATGGACTAAGCCCAGAGACAGTGAGGGACTGCTTGAAAGAAGTGGGACTGGAAGCTGTCAGCGCCCATGTGGGGTTAGAGCCCTTTCAGGAGGACATGGAGGGCACTGTACAGGCCTACAAGACCATAGGCTGCAGCTATATTGGGATTCCTGGAATGTCCCTGGAGTGTCACTATGGCGGTGGAAAGTTTGAAGAGACCTGTCAGTTTATGGAAAAGCTGGGTGCATGCTGCGCAGAGTATGGAATCACTTTGATGTATCACAATCATGACTATGAGTTTGGAAAGACGGAAAAAGGAACTTATTTTCTGGACGAGCTGTTTGACGCTGTGGACGCAAGGTGGCTGCAGACCGAACAGGATACCTGCTGGGTGAATGTAGGCGGGGAGAATCCAGTGGCTTATCTGGAGAAATACAAAGGTCGCTGCCCTGTGGTACATATGAAGGACTTTGTCAGGAACAAGGGAGAAGTAGAGCAGGTGGCTCTGGGAGCAGGTGAACAGGATAACGCTGCTATCGTAGAGAAGGCAGAGGCCTGTGGCACCAGATGGCTGGTGGTGGAGCAGGACGATCACCCCTACGGAGAACCCATGGACAACATGGAAAAGAGTGCCCGGTATCTAAGAGAAATTTTGGGATAAGGACATGACAAGCATAAGAAAAGCTCCACAAAATATGAAAAAGTCCCTGAAAGGGCAAGGATAAAACAGGAGGTTTTGATATGAGAAAATTGCGAGTAGGAATCGTAGGTTGCGGCGGAATCGCCAATGGAAAGCATCTCCCCGCTATGAAGAGAACTGGGAACTTTGAGATCGTGGCATTTTGCGATCTGATTGAGGAGAGAGCGCAGAAAGCCAGAAAAGAGTATGGCACAGAGGACGCAAGAGTGTATACGGACTACAATGAGCTTCTTAAAGAGGAGTTAGATGCTGTCTATGTGCTGACTCCCAACAGTGTCCATGCACCTGTGAGCATTGCGGCTATGAAGGCTGGCAAAAATGTTATGTGCGAGAAGCCCATGGCAAAGACCTATGCTGAGGCCAAGGAGATGGTGGAGACTGCTGAGCGCACCGGAAAGATTCTGACCATTGGCTATCAGAGCCGCTACCGCGCAGATTCCGCTTATCTGAAGAGAGCCTGTGTCAATGGGGATCTGGGAGAGATCTATTACGCAAAGGCTCATGCCATTCGCAGGAGAGCAGTACCCACCTGGGGTGTGTTCCTGGATGCAGAGAAACAGGGTGGCGGTCCCCTTATCGACATCGGAACTCATGCGCTGGATCTGACACTGTGGATGATGGATAACTATGAGCCTGAGATGGTGGTAGGCTCTGTGTACCGGAAGCTTGCAGATCAGAAGGGTGATACAGGCAATGACTGGGGTGACTGGGATCCGGAAGTTTTCACTGTAGAGGATTCTGCATTTGGATTTATCAAAATGAAGAATGGAGCCACCATTGTTCTGGAGTCCTCCTGGGCATTGAACACATTGGACACCAACGAGGCAAAGACCTCCCTGTGCGGTACCAAGGCTGGAGCTGATATGCTGGATGGTCTGCGGATCAACCGTGTGAATTATGGAAAACAGTGTGTGGAGAAGCCAGGGCTGGCAGCAGGTGGAGCGGCGTTCTTTGATGGAACCACAGAGCGGCCTGAGGATATTGAGCAGAAAGTGTTCTACAATGCTATCGTCAATGGCGAGCCTTTGACAGTAGAGCCCAGACAGGCTATGGTGGTGACTCAGATTCTTGAGGCTATCTATGAAGCTGGAAAGACTGGAAAGCCTGTATTTTTTGACTGATTTTCTTTCAGAAGAGAACTTTATGGCACCAGACAGTTGAACTGAATCAGAAGACAGCAGCCAGTCATGCAGGTCTTTGCCTGACATAAAATTGTCAGTGATCGGCCCGTGGGCTGGCTGTCTGATTAAAACGGGAAGGGAATAGGAAAATGAAGCTTGGAAGAATTGCATGGTTTGAAGAGAAAGATTTCCAGAGTGCAAAAGAACGTGGCATGGCATTTATTGAGCTGGACGTAAATGATAGAGCACAGGAATTTTTGAACAATGTGGAAGTGATTCGAGAGAGAAGCCTGAAATACCAGATGCCCATTGGCGCTGTGGGCCGATGGGGGAGCGACCGTATTTGCAAAGACGGTATTTGCAAAGAAGAGCTGGAATTGGAATGCAAGCTGATTGATGCAGCGTCCCAGCTGGAATGCGGCGTGTACATCACAGGCTGTAATCAAGTGGAGGAGTTGTCCTACTATGAGAACTGTGGCCTGGCAATCTCCTACTTTGAGAAGCTGATTGCATATGGGGCAGAAAAGGGTGTAAAGATAGCGGTGTACAATTGCAGATGGAATAACTTTGTCTGCGACCCAATGGCTTATACGGTGATCCTGGGATATCTAAAGGATCTGTACATTAAATATGATCCTTCTCACTGCATCTATGCAGGAGGGGACTACCTGCAGGAGGCCAGAGATTGGGGGGATCGTTTCCTGCATGTACACTTGAAGGGGTCTCTGGTGATAGGTGGAGAACGCTATGACGATCCGCCAGCAGGGCTAGACCAGACCAATTGGGGTGCATTTCTTGCAATCCTCTACGCAAAGGGATATGACAAGTGCTTAAGCATCGAACCTCATTCCGCCAACTGGAAAGACGAACTGGGAGAGAAAGGAATCGACTATACCATCCAGTATTTCCGCAATTTGATGCTGAAGGATTGAGGAAGCGATTTCTCCACTACTCGCCGCGCGGCCCCCATGCGGGCCTGCGCATTAAAAAGAGAGGGTGTTTATACACCCTCTTGTAGATCCAAAGCATTGGAGACATTTATTTCATCAGCTTGCACTTCTTTGCCAGTCTTACCAACAGGTATCCTTTGGGGAATCCGCGCAGTTCCTCTTCCGACAGTCCACGGAACAAAAGCAGCATGGCAAAATAGACACACACGGCTACCACGATAGCGATCACCACAGAAATCCTCGGAGAAGAGGTCAGCATCCGAAGGCTTTCATAGACTGCCCATGCCACTCCGCCCATACAGGCTGAGGCCAGAGAGGGAATCAAAAAGGTCTTCTTCACCTCCTGCCGGTAGCCGATTGCCCTGCACACTGCCACCTGGTTTAGCACACATACACAGACAGCATACAGCGTATTGGCAATGACAATGGCATATAAATCTAAATCTGTATAGAGCAAAAGCAGCACTGCCGCCAGAGTTTGCAGCACCAGTGCAATACCTGCATTTATAATAGGTATACTTACCTTGCCCAGGCCCTGCAGGATCTGGCTGGTCAACGAGGACAGGGCATTCAGCACAATGTACAATGCCAATGCCATCAAAAGCCTGGTGGCCAAATCCTCCTCCTCCGGGGTATTGCGGAAGAGCAGCGCTGTCACAGGGCGAGCTAGGGCAAATAGCCCTACTGCACAGGGAATGGAGATAACCATGGTGCTCTTGATGGACAGCCCTATCTTCTCCCTGGCCCCTGACAGGTTGGCAGAAGCAATCAGCTGGGCTACTAGGGGAATCATAGCCGCCGCCATGGCTGCCGCAAATGCATTGGGAATATTGGATATGGTCACAGCCTCTGTCTGAAACACACCCCAGCGCTCTCCCATGGCCAGTTCATTCACCTCCCGCAAAGCGGGCAGCATCTTTAAATAAATACTATTGTTCACAGCCGTAGCCATATTTGCTACTGCAGTGCTTAAGATAAAGGGCATCACCACCATAGTGATCAGCCTGAAGATAGTGCCGTAGGAGTCCACCCTCTTATGCCTATCGTTTTTTATCCGCCGTGTGATGATACCACGGTTCATCCCATAGATAGCAGCCATGAATAAAAGCGCCACCAGCACGCCTGCTCCTGTTCCCATGGCACTGCCAGTTGCGCCGTACACAGCGCGATCCACTCGCCCCGCCTCATCTGCGGGTATATCCAGCGTTCCTATCTGGGTTTTTATCAGCAGGTAAGCGGCACCGATGCTGACAACAGCATTGGAAATCTGCTCCAATATCTGGGACACAGAGGTCTGTACCATACTTTCATGAGCCTGAAAATACCCGCGTAGCACCCCCAGTATTCCATAGATAAAAATCGTAGGAGCAAATGTCTGCAGCACAGGAATGGCGTTCTTTGGCACGAAAATCCCTGCTCCAAAATACAGCACCAGGCTGGCCACACCTCCCACTGCCAGCACATAGCCTATGGCCCCTAAAAAAATCCGGTGGGCATTGCGGTACTCCTTTACAGCCAGCTTCTGGGCTATGACCTTTGACATGGCAGCTGGAATGCTGTAGGAAGATATCATCAGAATGATGGAGTAATAGTTAAACGCAGAGTTATAGTATCCCATTCCCAGCGCCCCGACTACATTGTACAAAGGGCTCCTGTAAAGGAGCCCGATGATTCTGCTGATAATTCCAGCCGCTGCCAGAATTCCTGCCTGGAGGATAAAATCGTTTT
>CANRZC010000117.1 GCA_947644185.1 uncultured Acetatifactor sp. | reverse complement strand
TCTCGAATAAAGTAGAGCGGTGAATGCTCTCTTCTAATAGGAATGTCCACCTGCCTGGTACAGGCAAGCAATATGATATCCAGAGCTGTCTCCGCCATCTCCATGGATGGAACATCCACCGATGATAGCGGCGGCCTGTTGTATTTCAGAATTCCCGATTCTTCAAAAAAGATTATTCTTACATCTTCGGGAACTCGTACTTTTTTGTCCTGACAGCAATCCATAATTCCTCCGGCTAGTCTGCAGTCCGCCACTAGCCAGGCGGATGGCAGTTCTATTTCAGAAAGGACCTTCTCTGCAGCCATATAGCCATTTTCATAGCTGCTGCACTCCAGATACACGTTCCAATCCTCTTTCATTCTGATGCCCCGGGTCCTGCAGCCAAAGGAAAAACCGGCTTCCATTTTTCTCTCACTCCGGCTGTTATTGTTAAAACCAATAAATGCCGCTGTCTTTAGTTCTGGGGAAGTCATATATTGGATACATTGTTCCCCTGTGCGATAAGTATCCATCATAATGCTGTGGAACTTTGTACTGTCCCTCTCAATCAGCACAATGGGAATAGAATACTCCTTCTTCTCCAGCTCCTCCTGCTCTCTGGTAGACAGTCCACAGAGAATCGCTCCACTTACACGATTGCTGGAAAGCATATCCACATGGCGCATCAGTTCCCCTGGCCTGTACGGCTGTATCATCACTTCTATTTTGCATTCTCTCTTCTCCGAAGCCTCATAAATCCCCCGAATAAACCTTCCCACACGAGAGTTTAGATTGTCAGTCCTCCAGAAGATGGCTATCACATAAGGGACTTCCTCCTCTGCCTGGCGCAGCCGCCTGGCATAGATGTTGGGTCGATAATTTAGCTCTCTGGCAACATCCCATACCTTTTTCTGGGTCTCCTTTGAGATGCGGATTCTGTCTCCTCTGCCCCCAAGCACTACCGATACCGTACTCTGAGATACCCCAACTCTCTCGGCAATCTCTTTAATCTGCGCTCCAGCAGTCTTTTTTTCTTCCATATCACAGTCCCCTTATCTAATACAGCTATTTCACAGTTCAGTGTATACCTATCACCTTTATTCTGTCAATGATTTATACTGACAACCGCTAAAGTTTGCATTTGTCACCCGCCTTAATAGCGGCAAACCTATCTCTCCCGGACTTCGTGAATGGAAGCTTATTTGACATCGGGGACCGACATCAATTACGCTATGGCGGTCCCCAATCCATTTTTCCTTAATTTCCTTTTCTCACGTCAATTATCTTCTGGTACTTCTGGCAGTCAAACTCATACAGCTCCTCAAATCCAAGGCCGATCATCTTCTCCTTCATTTCGGTCCACATCTGATCGAACTGCGCCTTGTCCTCTGCCTTTATCATTCTCCAGGAAGCATCCTTCAGCTCCTCTCCACACTGACTTCTGGTCAGTGCGATATCTGTGGTATCGCTGTCCAGCACCACATTCACATTGGCCACAACCTTCATCAGGCCATTGTCCAGATAATACTCTGTCTGCTTGTCTGTGCCGTATTTCTCAGCCCATTCCACCCATCTCTGATCCTTTGGTTTCTCCTGCTGGGAGGACCAGTAACCGAAGCTGTAAGGCTCGTTGGTTCTGGGGTTAATGGCCATGGCTCCTACGATGTACTGATTCAGCTTCTGACTTCCGTCTGAGAACTTTCCGCCGCCCCACTCTGCAGGCAGCTCTTTCTCGCCGTTCATATATGCAAAAGCGTCATCCGGCTGCACAAAACGTCCGTCTTCCATCACATAGTTGATTCCTTCGATACCATACCACATGGTTGCCACGCCTTCTGGGCTTGCCATCCAGTCCAGCATGTTCATGATTCTCTTTTCCTTCTCGCCTTCCACCTGAGCGCCAACACCCCATACACGGCCGGAACCATAGTAGGAATCCGCTACCTGGTATACATTCATATCGCTGACAGGAACATTTACGAAGCCCTTACCGGCAGCCTTGTCCTCATCTGTCAAATTAATGCTTGCCAGACTCATCTCCCAGTTGTACCAAAGCAGATATTTTCTGTAGGTGCGGAGCTTCTGCTCGTCTGTGGTCGTCCAGTTCTGATCCGGTGAATCCGGGTCGATTAGGCCTCTCTGGTTCGCCTCGAAGAAGAAGTTCAACAGCTTGTAATAAGCACCGTTCTCATCAATGATGGGCATCATGGTGTTGTCATTGCCCAGCAGCACGGAGTCTTTGCCCTCCTGTCCATACCATTTACAGGTCTGCAAAATATTCTCCATTCCGAAGCCATCCCAGTCCTTCCACAGAGAGATGGCATAGGCGGGATCGCCGCTATCGTTGGTGGGATGGTTTTCCTGCATCTGTTCCAGCACATCCAGCAGATCATCCAGATTCTTGATCTCCGGTGAACCTAACTCCTTATAGTAATCCCAGGGCAGGCACACGGAGGAGAAAGGAATGTTCTCAGAATAGGTATCCGCAGAAGTATTGGTCATCTCAGTAGGGATACCATAAAGCTTGGAGCCATCGCCAACCATTTCGTTCCAGGCATCGATCTGGGTCTTGAACACAGCCAGATTCTCATAGTTGTAAACAGAATCTGTAATATCCTTGATCAATCCTGCATCGATACATTCGATAAAGTCTGCGTTGTCTAACAGAACCACATCTCCCAGATTGCCGTTGCTGACCCTTGTCTGATACAGGCCGGCATCACCAGATACCTGGGGCGCCAGGATGTTCAGCTCCAGGCCGAACTTCTCTGCCATCATTTTCGCATACCATCCACTCTGAATGCCGTGGTAGTTTGCCGCCACATCATATACTTCGATCTGAATCACATCGTCGGGTGCGTAACCGCCTTCTGGAGTATCTGGGGTCTCATTGTCTGTGCTTTCTGCGCTGGACTCCTGCTCCTGGTTTGCAGAATCCTGTGGTTCACTGCTGGATTCCTTCGGTGTCTCCTGAGAGCTTTCTGCCCCCCCAGGCTCTTTGTCGCCACACCCTGTGGCTGCCAAAGCCATCATGGCTGCAAGACCTAATGCAACTGCTTTTTTCCACTTCATAATTGAATCCTCCTTATATTATTTTCGTGGTTTTTATTTGTTGATACATTGCTAGCCTTTTACTGCACCGATCATGATTCCCTTGACGAAGAACCGCTGGAAGAAAGGATACACCAGCAAAATCGGCGTCACTACGATAATTGTCACAGTCATTCGGACAGAGGTAGCCGTCTGGGCGGTGGACAATGCCTGCTGTATGGCTTCACTTCCTGCATTGGAAGTCAAGAGCGAAGCCAGCGAGTTCGCCTGATTAATATACTGATACAGAACGAACTGCAATGTGTGGAGCTTCGTGTCCGTCATCAAAAGCAGGGTATCCTGGAAGGAGTTCCACTGCCCCACAGCGGTGAAAATTGCCACCGTGGCCAGAATAGGCTTGATAATGGGAAGTACCACCGAGGTAAAGACTCTCAGGGTTCCCGCGCCATCGATCTCCGCCGCATCCTGCAATTCCCTGGGCGTTGATTCCACGTAGGTCTTCACCAAAATCACATTGAAAGGAGACACCAGCGCTGGCAGTACATAAGCCAGGAAATTATTGGTCAGATGCAGGTTTCTCATAGTGATATACCAGGGGATAATTCCAGCATTAAAATACATGGTCAATATGATGAAACGGTACCACAGCTTTCTCTTCCACATGGTCTCCCTGGTAAACATATACCCCAGAAAAGCAGCCATCAGCACTGTCAGAGCAGTTCCGATAAATGTCCTGCCCACCGAGATCTTGGCTGCCTGCAGCAGTCCAGGAATCTGAATGGCATTGGCATAGTTGGTAAAGTGAATGCCCTGGGGCCAAAAAAGGATTTTTCCCTTATCACTTAAGTCATTGGCGCTGATGGTATTGATAAAAATATAATAAAACGGATAGGCACAAATCACAGCGAACAGCGCATATATAACATAGGTAACAACACTTATCATGTAATCTCCCACACTGCGCTTCATCTTGACTTTCCTGCTTTTTTCTTTCATCCCGATCTCCTCCTAAATTCACTCACTGCAAGGCGACTGTAACCCATATCTTCCTACATAAAGCTTTCGCCGCGAACCAGCTTCGCCAGTTTGTTTGCCACACACAGCAGTATAATACTGACCACACTCTTCAACATACTCAATGCTGTGGAGACAGAATAGCTGCCGCTTCCCATGGCCAGATTGTACACATACAAATCCAGCACCTGTATGGCTTCCTTATTGAAGGAGTTCTGGAATACAAAATACTGCTCCATACCGTTGGAGAGGAAATTGGAGATACTCAGCATCAGCAGTACCGTGTAAGTAGGCAGGATGCTGGGAATGGTAATGTGCCAGATCAGCTGCATCCTGGTAGCACCGTCCACCCTTGCTGCCTCGTAAAGCTCCTCGTCAATACCCGATATGGCTGCTATGTACATGATGGCTGACCACCCCAGGCTCTTCCAGGTACCCCACATCCACATGGTACTCCACACATGCTTCGAGGACTGTAGGAACAGAATCGGTTCATTGGTAATGCCTGTCTTCATCAGCAGGCTGTTGGCCATACCGTTGCTGGAAAACAGGTTGTAAGCCACGGAGAACACCAGCACCCAGCTGACAAAGTTCGGAAGTGTGGTGATTGTCTGTACGGTCTTCCGAAAAGGCATACATTTAATTTCATTTAAAAAGATAGCAAAAATCATTGGCAGCCAGGAGGTCAGAATGGACAGGCCGCTCATGGCAAAGGTGTTTCGCATCACAAGCAACGTCTGCTGCAGTCTGATGGGATTGTCCACCAGATACTTGAACCACTTTAATCCCTGATAATCGTCAAAGGAAAAGGGTCTGGGCGGACGGTAGTCAAAAAAGGCATATATCCATCCGTAGAGCGGATAATATGAAAATACTGCCACCAGGACTAGAAAGGGCAGTATGTAGAGGAACTCTCTGTAGGATCTTAGTTTCTTTTTGTTGTTCATCATACCTGTCTTCCTCCTAAAGCCGGACATGCCTTTGTCTGCTTTCGATAAGTTCTTTACTGCTATCATACTGCTATTCCGTTGTAGCTGTCAATAGCAAATTGGATTGTTTTCCTTTTTTGGTTATTTTGCACAATTTCCCTCTTCCTTGTCCTCTTTCACAAATCCCAGGCTACCGTCAGGATTTCGCTTAAATTGCTTTACATACTCCCATCCCAGCGCCGGATCCATCTGGGCCACGTCATGCCCTTTTTCATGCATAATTACATAATTGTACAAATTCAGATGTCTCTCATCCGCTGTGTAAAATCGCTGTACATCATAATAATGTCCAGGATGTCTGTCCGAGGGACGTATTCGCTCCTGCACCTGGCCTGGCACACCACAGCCGCACACATCTGGGTTATCCCTGGAAGGGGTCTCCACCACCGCAATATGGTTGTAAGCTTTCCAGAAGTCATACTGGTACTGCTGAGTGCTTTTGGCATAGACTGGGTAGGAGGGCTCCCTGGTTCCATAGGTATACCATACTGGCATAAGGTAGTCATACTCCTTTTTCTTCTCCATAGCCAGCCGAAAGGGAACCACGTCCTTATAATCTACTTCGCTGGGGCCGCTTCGCGCTCCTGGCCAGTTGGAATCAATGTGGCAGATGGCGGCAATCCTGTCCGGGTGTAGCAGCGCCACCACCTGGGCATGGGCAGCCCCGTTGCTGAAGCCAGAGAGATAGACTCTCTGGGGATCCACCGGATAGTGTGCGATCATATAGTCAATGAGGGCCATGGCAAAGCCCACATCGTCCGCTGCCTCCGGATCCTCCAGGGAGCTGTTCCACTGGGTCCTGTTGGTTCCCCAGGGATAAACCGTGATAAAGCCCTCCTGCTCTCCCAGCTCATGGAATTTACTCATCTCCGCCGCTTCCTCCGGATTGTCCGAGGCTCCGTGGAAGAACAGTAATAAGGGCACCTTCCGCTCTGGGTGGTTCTTTACCTGCCTTGGTACACTGGTGAACCAGGTGTGAGGCGTCCTCACAGGTTCCTCAAGTCTGGTATCCTCCAGAAAGATCTCAAAGCCAGCCTTCCCAAAGTCCATCCGTGGCTCCATATCTCCGCAAAAATCCGTGTCAGGGCGTCTTACTTTGGAAAAGAGAAGGTTCCAGGCATCCTGGATCAGCTTCCCTGTGGCCTTTTCTCCCTGCTCCCAAAGGATCCGTCTGGCAGGATTCTTTGGATCAGAATAAATGGCTACTCCCTCCTCTTCCCCAGCGGGAAAAGCTTCGTTCACTACCCGAAAATAATTGAGCGTCTCCTGACTGCAATCTACCAAATATGCCGCCATAGGTGCCCAGAGTGCTTTGTCTCTGGCCTCTTTGCTCAAATCGCCCCCCACGGCCAAAATCCCCGCAAGATTCCTGGGCGCACAGGCTGCCAGAGTACAGGCCATGGACGCGCCTGTGCCCAATCCAATAAGATACCTGGTATCATTCATGGGATGCCACACACTCATCATAGCTTCATGGGTGGGAATCCCATTGGGATGGCACTGCAAGGGCTCCTCAGTCTCCCGGCTGCAGGCATCCTGGAAACGGCGAAAGGCAGCCACATCATTCTCCCCCTGTTCCAGCGCAAAGTTCCACCCACCCTTCACAGGATTGGGAAAGGACAGGATCACTTGCTTTTCCTCTGCCAATTTCCGCATGCCCTGCTCCTCCAAAAGCGCTTGCACAGAAGCCTCATCTCCCTCATCTCGAAGCACTGTGATCAGACTGCGCTTAAAAGCTGTGCGCCTTTCCTGATCCGGAAAATACAGATACATACTTCTCCCAATGTCTTTTAGTTCCTTGTACACAAGTCCCATTTTTGCACCTCCATGCCACAAACTCTTCTTTGCTAAAACGTTATTGCAATTTGATCGTACTTTATTTACCATAGATTTGTCAATGTGCATTGTGCAAAAAACAAAGAGCTGTATTTTAGCACATTTTCCATAAGCAAATTTCTTTTCTATTGTTCTGTATCTTAACATGAGGAATTCTATCTGTCA
>CANRZC010000116.1 GCA_947644185.1 uncultured Acetatifactor sp. | reverse complement strand
CAGCGCATTCTGACTGGTCTGTAATCCTGATGAACCAACGTATAAACTACCCATTAATGGCATAATAATCACCTCAACGTTTCTACAAGAATGCTATTGCTTTGCATCAAAGCTTCCGCTGTCCACACCCATCTGCGCTCCAGAATTGTATGCGCTTTTGGTGTAATTGGCAGTCTCCGGTGCGGCCTTGTAGGCCTGCAGCATATTCATCTCGAAGCTCACCAATTCCAATGCTTCCTCCAGCAGTTCCTTGTTCTGCTCATTCGTCCGCTGTACCTCCCGGACGACACTTTTCAACCTGTCATGGAGCTGTGACAGCTTTGCCTGCTCTTCAGGCCTAGGTGCCATCATCTCGATCAGGTTGGAAAGCTTCATTGTCTCGACATCCTTGTTCAAAACATTGGCGATATCCGCAGTAACCTCAATCCGTCTCTTCTCTAGACGGTTAAGCCTGCCCACCACCTCCTGTTCATCATCCGTGATTCTCTGTAAATCTTCTAAATTCGCACTTGCGATAATCCGCATCTTCTTCTGGGATATGGCCAGAAGTCCCTCATATTCCTCGCTTTCCTGGCCGAGTACCTCGATCAGATTCTCCATTAAACTTGCCACGGGACTGTCTACCTCATTTCCTCATAAGCGGCATTGATTTCGGCCTTCTTCTGCAATAATTTATTCGCAAAGGACCCATTATCCACCTTATAAGTGCCATTCTGCATCTGTGCCTTGATAGAGGCTGTCAGCTCTTCTCTGATGCTAGGAGTTCCTGCAACCGCTGCCTGCGCTGCACGGATATCCTTTCCAAGACTGCTGAACTGCAGCTGATCTGTATGAGATGCACCGCTGGTCTGGCGGGTCTTATTCACCTTCTTGGTTTGGTACAGCTGTTGGACTTGATTGTATGCTTCAACACGCATGTCGGATTCCTCCCTTCCAATTCCAAATCTGTCCGCCACGCTTTCTCGGATTTCCTGCAAAGTCCATTTGCCTTAATATGATTCCTGCATGGCTTACTGCTTATTATGAATATCGGCAGCCACGGCAAATACTTTAGCCCTTCCGCAGCTCTTTTTTTCAGTGCAGTATCCAACTACCTCACATTTTGGCACAAAATAATGATCTACCAGATAACTCCACTCCTCTGAGTATTCCCCCAGAGCCTTACAGATATCCTGCATAAGCAGCCGGTATTCCCAGTAAGCTCTGGTGCAGAGGCGCTGGTGAGACATTTCAATTAGATTGCGCACATTGCGCTTATCCACGATCCTAGTGCTCATGCCCAATGGCAGGAGCATGGCTGCGTCCTCCCTGGGAATGCCATATTCTGTCTCTAGCTGGCTGCAGGCCGCAGCAATGGTATCCATGGTCTGGCGATAAATTTTTTCCGCTTCCTCGTTCTGTGCTATCAGCGGTGGCGTGGTATAGGAAAAATTTTTGTAATTCACATAGCGGGTGCTGGCCTGTAGTCTGGTAGGTGCCCCTCCGATGTGGGTGTACCATTCTCTGATGACTCTGGCGGAATAGCCATCTAAAATCATTTCCACATTTACATATTCCATCACTCTGTGGTGGCCGGACTGAATGCACTCCAGGCCCCGCTTGTAATTCTTCTCCTCCTGACTGATATCTCCCCCCCAGCACACACCAGCTCGCTCTCCCATAAGGGTGATAGGGTTTTTGGGGGTCTCTTTCAGAATTGTGATCATTTTCTGTTCTCCTTTTTCATTTTGGTAACACGCTTCTATCGATGTACATACATCCTGGACAGGTCTGATTCTCCGTCTCCCTGTACCATGCACAGGAATTCCCAGCCATATCGTTCATAGAAGGATGTGTGGTCTGTGAGCAAATAGAGGGTATGGATCCCCTGGGCCTTCATGTCGGCGCAGACAAAGCGAAGCAGTTGGCCCGCGATCCCTCTGCAGCGATATGCCTCCTCTACATACACTGCACACACATTGGGCGTCAAGTCCTTTCGATTATGAAAATCATTCTCAATGACACCCAATCCACCCAGAATGCTGCCATTCTCCACAGCCAGATACCATTGGGGTACTGCGGATTTCCTCTCCCATTCTAAACATTCCCGAATGCTCTCCTGATATGCCTCCAGCGGGATATGCCATTTTTCATGGAACCATGCAGCTGCAGCGTCTGCCATATCCGGGTGTTCCCTGATTGTCCATATTTCTCTCATATTTTTCCTCATTTCTGGTTTGTTCAAAAGCGCTGCTATTCAATGTCCCCGCAAATCAAGTTCGCTGCAGGGCGAAATGCCCTGGCCCCATAAGTAAACCACGTAGTAATCGTCCCCGGACACCTTTGTGTTGAGAAAGCAATCGCCGTGCTCCACCATGGTAAGCTCTCCTGTCTTTTGAGTTTCCACTATATAGTCGTCTTCATAAGTCCTATAGTAGTCCTGCAGTTCCTCCAATGTCATACTGCTCTTAAGCAGGATGCCTCCCAGAAACTGCATTCCGTTTCCATTGCCATTGAGCTTTCCTGCCCGGCTGAATTTCTCCACAAGCTCTGTATCAGGTGGCAGTGGAATACGGGCTGTCTCCCGCTCAAGCCTCCAGGCGTACAGATCGTTGATGATAGGGCTTGCAAGAAGGAGCAGCAAAATGGCCCCTAGAAGCAGCGCTATAAGGCGCAGCATTGCCTTTCCTGTCTTCCTCACCCCATGTCCGATTTTCACTGCCAAAATAACCTCCTTGAGATCTCTACTCCCCATCCAGGAAACATTTGGATATCTTCAAGTATAGCAGGCAATCAAATAGACCACCTGCTATATAAAATAATCTATGCAAAATTTTTCCTCACTCGAATTCGATGGTCGCAGGCGGTTTGGGACTCATATCATAGCAAACCCGGTTCACATGCTCCACCTCAGCCAGAATTCGGTTCGTAATCCGCTCCAGCACATCCCAGTCCACCTTTTCCACAGAAGCAGTCATGGCATCCACTGTATTGATGGCCCGGATAATCACCATATACTCAAATACCCGCGCATTATTCTTCATGCCCACTGACTTAAAGTCAGGCACTACTGTGAAATACTGCCACACCTTCCGATCCAGCCCAGCCTTTGCGAATTCCTCCCGAAGAATCGCGTCCGCCTCTCTGACCGCCTCCAGTCTGTCCCTGGTAATGGCACCCAGACATCTGACCCCCAGTCCGGGCCCTGGAAATGGCTGGCGATACACCATGTCATGTGGCAGTCCCAGTTCCACACCACAGGCGCGCACCTCGTCTTTGAATAGCTGCTTCAGCGGCTCCACCAGCTCAAATTTCAGATCCTCTGGCAGTCCGCCTACATTGTGGTGGGATTTCACCATCTTTGCTGTTTTTGTACCGCTTTCGATGATATCAGGGTAAATCGTCCCCTGACCCAGGAAGTCAATGCCCTCCAGCTTTCTGGCTTCCTCCTCAAAGACACGGATAAACTCGCCGCCAATGATTTTTCTCTTTTGCTCTGGATCCGCCACACTGGCCAGCTTTCCCAGGAAGCGCTCTGAGGCATCCACATAAATCAAGTTCGCATGAAGCTCATCTCGGAACACCTTCACCACGCTCTCTGACTCATTTTTGCGCATAAGACCATGGTTCACATGTACACATACCAGCTGTTGACCGATTGCTTTGATCAACATAGCCGCCACTACAGAAGAGTCCACACCGCCAGACAGTGCAAGCAGCACTTTTTTGTCACCCACCTGCTGTCTGATCAATTCTATCTGATCTTCGATGAAGTTCTTCATATTCCAGTTGGCCTCTGCAGCGCACTTCTCAAATAAGAACTTTCTCAGGATCTCCTGCCCAGGAAGCACATCATACTTTATCTCACATTTGGACTGGGGATAATCAATGGAAATCATGGGGTAGCCTGCCTCATAGAGCTCCTCCCCCACAGTAACATCCTGTCCATCCACTGTGCGGTTCTCTCCGCCATTTAAAATGATACCCTTTACATTGGGCAAAGCCCTCAGCTCTTCCAGGGTAATATCGTGGGGATGAATCTCACTGTACACGCCTAACTCACGGATCTCTCTGGCCAGAACAGTGTTCTGGGTACTTCCCAAGTCCAAAATAACGATCAAATCTTGTTTCATGGTAAAGCTCTCCTTCCTTATTTCATTCATGATTCCAGTATAAAATGATAGTCCGCAGATTGCAATCCCTTTCTCAGTTGGGAACCTTTCAGGAATTATTTCAGGAATAATTCCTTACCACCGAACGCTCCATCTCTCCGAATATTCACCGGACAGATTTTCATGCTGCACGTTTCTCTGCATGGCCTCTTCTGATTCCTGTTTTTTGCACAGATATTCACAAAACTCCTGTTGGTTTAACGGCAAGGATACCCAGTCATCCTTCCATGCAGACAGATAGGCGGCATTGCTCAGCGTCAGGCCCCGGATCCCTTCTATGCCGGGCGCAAGGAGCTCCTCCCCATAGAGAACTGCATTGGTGTAATTCTGCAAGATATCCAGATGGCCGCCGCCAGCTTCCTTCTGCTCTATAACCTGACAGTTCACCTTCTCCTGAGGCATTCCTTCCTTTGAGGTATAGCAAATTTCCCGCTCATCCTGATCCAATAAATACAGCTTCAGACAGCCATTCTCCACCACTGCCTTTCCCCGGGTTCCGCTGATCTCCATCCGGTTTGTGCCAGGGTACTCTCCTGTAGAAGTGATAAATACAGCATTGGCTCCCCCTTCGTATTCTGCATAGATAGTCGCATCGTCCTCCACCTGAATCTGATGGTAATGCCCCTCTCTGCAGAATGCGCGCAGTCTTACTGGCATTCCCAGGATCCACTGCCAGATATCCAGATTGTGGGGGCATTGGTTCAGCAGCACACCGCCGCCCTCCCCATTCCACGTAGCCCGCCAGTCACCGGAATCATAATAGGCCTGTGTGCGATACCAATTGTTGATGATCCACACAAAGCGCTTGATTTCCCCCAATAGGCCTTCCTGTACCAAATCGTGGAGTTTCCTGTAAAGCTGATTGGTCCGCTGATTGTACATGATACCAAATACGGTTCCACTCTCTGCAGCGGCCTGGTTCATCCTGGCTACGCTAGCAGTGTCTATGCCCGCTGGTTTTTCTGTCAGCACGTTCAGTTTTCTCTCAAAGGCTCTGCAGGCAATGATTGGGTGCAGCTTATGGGGTGTTGCTATCAGCACAGCATCCACTTCCCCGCTGTCTAAAAGCGACTCATAATTCTCATATAATGAGACGCCCTCAAACCGCTCTTTTGCCCATTGCAGGCGCTCCTCTCTGCAGTCGCACACAGCTGAGAGCCTGGCCCCTTTTACCCTTCCCTCAAAAAGCTGCATGGCATGAGCACTTCCCATGTTGCCGATTCCCACGATTCCAAAACGCACAATATCCATATCTACCTCCATTTATGCCCGCCTCTGGCGGCATTTTTACAATTTTGAGAATAGAACCTTCTGGCGACTTCCCACTTTTCAGAAAATTTTTTCCAGCAGCTTCACATATTCGCTGATTAAGTCACTGGTTTTTTCTGCATAGATGGTTTCCTTTGCCAATACTACATTGTCTGTAATCACATTGTCCACATTCAGCTCCACCATCTTGCGAATGCTGGACTCTGTATTTACCGTCCAGGCATACAATTGTTTCCCCTCTCTATGCACGCTATCAACCAGCCTTTCTGTTACATTGGCTGCCTCCACACTAAAATGATCCGCTGCCTCCAGGGCTGTAATATCCCCATAAGCCAGGCTGCATACATACACAGTCATTACATCAGGATTGTATTGTTTCACATTCTCTAACACGCGGTAAACCTGGGAGGTAATCACACATTCCTCCAAAAAACCCTGTTCTGTCACAATGTCCACCACGCTTTTCTCAAAATCTATCTCATGGCCAGTGGGCTTTAGTTCAATGTTCAGCTTGATCAGATTTTCTTTGGCAAACTCCACCACTTCACTTAACAGCGGAATGCGCTCTCCCGCATATTCTGGGCTAAAAAAACTGCCCGCATCCAGCTTACTGACTTCCTCATAGGTAAGCTCCCATGTATTCTTGTTCACACCTGTAGTGCGCTTGAAATTGGTATCATGGATGACAATAATCTGGCCATCCTTTGTCTGCTGCACATCCAGTTCAATCCAGTCCGCCCCAAGGTTCGCTGCCCCTTCAAAAGCGCTCATGGTATTTTCTGGGTAATCCACAGATGCCCCTCTATGGGCAGTGACTTCTGTGGTCCAGGCATATTCAATGGTTAGATTGTATTTCCCCAGCTGCAGCCCATAAGTGAAAGCTGTCCCCAGAACCAAAGCCACTATAGCCATCCCAAAGCTGATTGCCCCTATTCTGGACTTGTCCTGTTTTTTCTCATGCCCGTGGAGAAGAATCGCACTTTTTTCCTGTAACTCCAGGTTGTAAATTTCCTCCCCCAGCTCCTGTTTATGGGCATAGAACAGAACGCTGATGCCTGCATAGCTGATAGGCATGGACAAGGACATGAAAACTGTGGTTGACAGGGCAATAAACATCCAAATAATTGTAGACACAAAACTGCTCAGCAATGTGAAGCCATCCAAGATTCCATCCACAGCCATAATCAGCAAAATACCAATCATGACACACCCCAGGAAACACAGGGAAATGATAAACTGCATTGCCACCAAAGAAAGTAGGTCTTTGATATGCTTTCCCGCTCCCAGACGTCTACTATGCTTTCTGGCCTCTTTGAAAGGCATATCCTCTAAAATCAAAAAGTGTAGAGAATAGAGCCAGCTCAACAATAGCTCTGTCAGCAGAATCACCACAAGGGAAAATAGTAAAACCAGAAGCCGGTTCTGGAAAACATAATCCTGGATAAAGCCCGGCACCTGAATCGTAGAAATCACCCCGGATGCCATACCCAGATTTAAAAAGGGAATCAAAAATAAGGTCAGAAACGCTAGCGAAAGACTTCGAAGATGGATTAGTTTCCGACATTTACGGATGGACATGCGGAGCACATCCTGCAGACGAACCTTTTTATTCTGGTACTATTGCTTCCCTCTCGGCTGGTGTCG
>CANRZC010000115.1 GCA_947644185.1 uncultured Acetatifactor sp. | reverse complement strand
ATGCATTTACATTTACAAAATACAAAGGTATAGATCCTGAAGTGTCCACAGATGTATTGGTGACAGGCTATGACATTATTTTCTTCTGGGTCATCCGAATGATTTTCTCCGGGTATGAGCAGATGGGGGAGAAGCCATTTAAGACCGTGCTTTTCCACGGCCTGATCAGGGACAGCCAGGGACGGAAAATGTCAAAATCTCTTGGAAACGGGATCGATCCTTTGGAGCTGATTGAGCAGTATGGAGCGGATGCCCTGCGCTTGACATTGATTACAGGCAATGCCCCGGGCAACGACATGAGATTTTACTATGAAAGAATGGAAAATAGCCGGAATTTTGCCAATAAAGTATGGAATGCCTCCCGCTTTATTATGATGAATATGTCCGAAGCCGTCACAGAGCCTGAGACAGGAACCTTACAGCCTGTGGATAAATGGATTTTATCCAAGCTAAATACCCTGATTCGGGATGTGACCAGCAATATGGAGAATTATGAACTGGGGATAGCGGTGCAAAAGGTCTATGACTTTATCTGGGATGAATTCTGTGACTGGTATATCGAGATGGTGAAGCCACGTCTGTACAATACAGATGACAGGGCCAGCCAGAATGCTGCACTCTGGACCCTGAAGACCGTATTGCTGGATGCTTTGAAGCTGCTTCACCCATATATGCCTTTTATTTCAGAGGAAATCTTCTGTACCATGCAGGACACAGAGGAGTCCATTGTCATCAGCAAATGGCCTTTGTACCGTGAGGATAGAAGCTTTTCAAAGGAGGAGAAGGATATCGAGATCATCAAGCAGGCTGTCCGGGCTGTCCGGAATATTCGCAGCGACAGGAACGTGCCGCCTAGCCGCAGGACTACCATCTTCGTGGTCAGCGACAGTGAGGAAATCCTCAGGACCTTTACGGAGGGAAAGCTATTCTTTGGCTCCCTGGCCTATGCCAACGAAGTGACCATGGTAAACAAGAATAGGGCTGGCGAAGCTGGAATCAAGGACATTGCTGAGGGCGCTGTGTCAGTGGTGATCCCTGGGGCAACCCTCTATATTCCCTTTGCAGAGCTGGTGGATGTAGAAGAAGAAATCCAGCGTCTAAAGAAAGAGAAGACCCGGTTGGAGGGAGAGCTGGCGCGAGTGAATGGTATGCTTTCCAATGAGCGATTCCTTTCAAAAGCACCTGAGGAGAAAGTGGCAAACGAGCGAGAGAAGCTTGCCAAATATACCCAGATGATGGAGCAGGTACAACTGCGGCTGGGGCAGCTAATGAAATAGAGTTTAGAGATATGGCGCCGCGGGGGAAGTTTCCTTGCGGCGCAGAATATAGGGTCCCGGAGGTATCTTGCTGTGGAAAGACAGAATATTACTACATTTGAGCAGGCAGTAGCGTACATCAATGATGTCCCGCGCTTTACCACAAAGCATACAATAGCTGAGACCAGAGCCTTTCTCCGAAAACTGGGAGATCCGGATGAGACCATGCGGATCCTTCACGTGGCAGGCACCAATGGAAAGGGCTCTGTCTGTGCCTATCTGCGCTATATCTTAGAGGCAGCTGGGTACAAGGTTGCGCTGTTTACATCTCCCCATCTGGTGTGTATCAGAGAACGGTTTGTGGTGGCGGGGGAAATGATTTCCCAGGAGGACTTTTTGCGGGCTTTTCTATTCATCTACAATCTGCTGGATTGGGATGCCCTTAAGAGGGCAGAGCCGGGTGCCTACCATCCCACTTATTTTGAATACCTCTTTTTGATTGCCATGGTGGTGTTTCCAGAGAAAAACCCAGACTTCTGTATTCTGGAGACAGGGGTAGGGGGGAGGCTGGATGCCACAAATGCAGTAAAACGAAAAGAATTAAGCGTAATTACACATATCAGCCTGGACCATGTGGGGGTGCTGGGGGATACCCTTGAAAAAATCGCTTCTGAAAAGGCAGGTATACTCTGTGCCGGTGTACCTGCGGTCTGGTGGGACACCTGTGAGGAAACTACCGCAGTTTTTAGACAGCGTGGGGAGGAACTTGGAATTTCCGCATATTCTGTGTCGGAAAATGACTACTCTTTTTCAAATTTTAAGAGAAAAACCATTGATTTTTCCATACACAATCTGTATGATAGAGATGTTACTCTTACGCTTCACACTATAGCTGCTTATCAGATGGAAAACTGCTCGTTAGCCTGCAGGGCCATAGAGATGCTGGACAGAGGCAGGACCATTTCAGTAGAGCAGATAAGGAAGGGTGTGGCGGACTGCTTCTGGGCAGGACGCATGGAGGAGGTGCTGCCGGAGGTCTATGTGGACGGTGCCCACAATGAGGATGGCATTCGTGCTTTCCTGGAGACAGTGGCAGCGGATGGCCATGAGGGGACGAGAAGTCTGTTGTTCGGTGTGATGCAAGATAAGGACTACAGACACATGGTAGAGGAAGTGGCAGGCTGCGGCCTGTTTGAGAGAATCTGTGTGACACAGATACAAAATAGCCGGGCTTTGGAAGTAGAAACACTTGCCACACTGTTTGGCGGACATATGGGCTGTACCTGTGAGGTATGTGGGGATGCCAGAGCTGCCTTTTGCAGATTGTATGAGAGCAGAAGGGACAAAGAACGTATCTATGTGGCGGGAAGTCTGTATTTGGTGGGTGAGATTAAGGAGTTGCTTAAGGTATGATAAATTTTGAAGACGAACTGAAAAAATTCCATCCCAGCCTTGAGGTGGAGGATGTGGAGGATGCTATCTATCAACAGGATTTGACAGATATAGCAGATTTGCTGATTAAGAAGATAACAGAGTCTGAAGGTGAATTTGAACAGGAGTATGAAGAAGAATCATGATATTTTGTTATAATTGCGGTCGCCGCTTGTCGGAGCATGACTTCTGCACATCCTGTGGAGCAGATGTCTCCTTATATAAAAAAGTGATGTACGTGTCCAATATGTATTATAATGAGGGGCTGGAGAAGGCTGGCGTCAGGGACTTAAGCGGCGCCATTGTAAGTCTGCGCCGTAGTCTGCAGTTCAACAAAAATAATATCAAGGCGCGAAATCTCCTGGGGCTGGTGTACTTTGAAATGGGAGAGGTGGCTGCTGCACTGAGAGAGTGGGTCACCAGCAAGAACATGAGTCCAGAGAAGAACATTGCGGACGAATATATTGATAAGATACAGTCCAATTCTGCTCGATTGGATTCCTGTAACCAGACTATCAAGAAATACAATCGGGCACTGGTTCTTTGCAACCAAAACAGCGAGGATCTGGCAGTGATACAGCTGCGGAAGGTGCTGTCCATGAATCCCAGATTCATACGGGCCCATCAGCTGCTGGCGCTTTTGTATATGAAGCAGGAAGAATGGGATCATGCAGAGCGAGAGCTGCGCAAATGCATCCAAATCGACAAGAACAACCTTCTGAGCCTTCGGTATCTGAAGGAAGTGGAGCAGGCTCTCACACCGGAGGAAGGGATAAAGCGCCGGAAGAAGGAAGAGGCTGTCAGATATCAAAGTGACAATGAAATTATCATTCAACCCTTGAATGTGAAGGAACCCAAAAGGGGAGGCGGCTTTTCTACCGTGCTGAACATGGTGATCGGTCTGATTATCGGCGTTGCCGCTATGTATTTCCTAGTGGTGCCAGCGGCCCAATCCCGCGTCAGGAATGAGGAACAGCAGACCATTACAAAGATTAGCAATGAGTCGGACGCAAAGACGGCCCGCATTCAGGAGCTGGAAAGCCAGATAGAGGATCTCAATGGCAATGTGCAGAATCTGCGCACAGAGATCGACGGCTATGCGGGGGCAGGCGGGACCATACCGATTACAGAGGAATTGCTTCAGATAGCAGCAGATTACACGGAGACAGCGGATATGCATGTGGCGGCAGAGCAGCTGGGAGAACTTGCCGATCGAGTGGATGTAGCCACCATGCCCCAGGGATTCCAGAGACTCTACCAGTCAATGACCTCTACCATTGGACCTGAGCTGTCAAAAGAATATTACGACCAGGGCTCTAGCCAGTATTACGCAGGCCGGTATGAAGAGGCAGTGGAGAACCTAGGAAAGGCAGTGCAGTTTGACGCTGCCAATGTGGAGGCACTGTTCCTTTTAGGGGAGGCATATCGCTTAGGAGGCGATACCGCCAATGCCATCACTACCTATGACCAGGTCATCGAATTGTTCCCGGACACCACAAGGGCCAGGGACGCACAAAGGCGCAAGGATAATATGAATGCTGGTTAAGTGGGACCGGGAGAGAAAATACGAAAGAAAAGAACCTGTAGATGGTATGGGTTCTTTTTTTCTTAGCTTATAAGGATGTCTGGAGGCTATCATAGAAACAGAAAGGAAGGTTGAAAGGTATGGGACAGGTCACCACAGAGGATTTTCAGATTATAGATAACTGTCTCCTGATTCAGTTGCCGGAGGAAATCGATCATCATGGGGCGGGCTTTATCTGCGAGTGCGCAGACCGGTATCTGGTCAGGAAGGAGGTGCGAGATATCGTATTCGACTTTGGCAGGACCAGGTTTATGGATTCTTCTGGAATAGGTATTATCATGGGACGCTACCGCAAAATATCCTGCTTCGGCGGGCGGGTTTATGCCATCCATGTGGACAAGCAGATCCAGAGAATTTTCAGGCTATCGGGATTAAATAAAATAGTGGAGGTACTGGAATCATGAAGAATGAAATGGAAATCATATTTGACGCCCTTTCGGACAATGAGGGATTTGCCCGGATAGCAGTGGCGGCGTTTATTACCCATTTAAATCCTACCATGGAAGAGATGGCAGATATCAAAACCGCTGTATCCGAGGCTGTGACCAATTCCATCATACACGGCTATGAGAATCTCCAGGGCTATGGAAGACCTGGTGGGCAGGAGCACAGGGCCTGTGAAAAAACAAATCCTGGAAAGGTGAGACTGCGCTGCGTATTGGACAAGAACATTCTACATATAGAAGTAATAGACAATGGAAAGGGAATTGAGAATGTGGAGCAAGCCATGGAACCCCTATTCACGACCAAGCCAGAATTAGAGCGATCCGGTATGGGATTTGCATTTATGGAGGCATTCATGGACGATCTAGAAGTGGAGAGTGCCCCTGGGCAGGGAACGAGGGTCCGCATGATCAAAAAAATAGGAGTGGGCGGATGGATAGAACATCAGTGCTGATTGCCAGATCACAGGCAGGAGAAAGCGAGGCAAGAGAGGTACTGATAGAGAACAATTTAGGATTAGTGCGCCATATCGTAAAGCGATTTGTGGGCAGGGGTTATGATTTAGAGGACTTATTTCAGATAGGTGTCATAGGGCTTATAAAAGCCATTGACAAATTTGACTTGAAGCTGGGACTGAAATTCTCCACTTATGCAGTGCCCATGATCACTGGGGAGATCAAGAGATTTCTGCGGGATGATGGTCCTGTGAAGGTGTCTCGAACCATCAAAGAAAATGGAGTGAAGGTGAAGCTTGCCAGGCAGAAGCTTCAAGGAGCGAAAAACAGGGAGCCTACGGTGCAGGAAATCGGGGAAGCGGCAGGGCTGTCCGTGGAGGATGTGGTGCTGGCCATGGAGGCATCCATTGAAGTAGAATCCATTTACGCTGCTGTGTACCAGGATGATGGCAGCGAGGTGTACCTGGTAGACAAGGTGGTGCGGGGCGGCGATGGCAGTGTGGGCAGCAGTGTGGTGGGAGGCTGCAATGGAGAGGATTTGGAAAAGGAGGAGGTTCTCAATCATATGCTGCTGACACAGCTGTTAGACACCTTGGAGCCTGGGGATCGGAATTTGATCTATATGCGATATTTCCAGAATAAGACCCAGACCGAGATCGCTGCCAGCTTTGGGGTCAGCCAGGTGCAGGTCAGCCGCATGGAAAAAAGGATTCTTTTGAAATTGCGAGAAAAGGTCCGGTAAACTTTAATTTTTTGTAAAATTTTTGAAATTGTGTAAAAACCCTTTTCTTCTGGTAGGAATTCGTTTACTATGGTAGATGGATAAACAAGATGGATTCAGCAGGAGAGGGTTTCTATGAGAGAAAGAATGGATAATGTCACCGGAAACAGAGGCAGTGGTGTGAGGAGACGTATGGGAAAAGGGATGCGCCGGCGCATATTTGCCATGTTGGCATGCCTGGTGGTGATGGTAGTGGTAATGTTCTCTGTGGTATCGCTCTATGCGTGGCTCAGGGAAAGGGTGCAGGCTGTTTCCGGAGGGAATGTGATAGACGGAAGCAGTGCTGTCAGCATTGATGAGAATGGAAATGTGGTAGATGAAGATGGAAATGTAGTAGGTGTGCTTTCTGGCTCGGTAGGGGTTTCCCCTGAGGAAGTGGAGCAGCAGGTGGCCAATGCCAGGCAACAGGCTGCCTCAGAGGTGCTAGAAGACATTCGCACCAGGCTCAACGACGGAGACTCGGTTCTGGAGGCGCTGCGGCCCCTGTATCCTGATGATATGATTGTACACAGCGGCGGACAATATCACATTGTCCCCATCGATTACAGCCTGAGTCAAAACAGCTGGGAGGATGCCAACTTGAACATTCTTGAAACTGGCGAATACCAGTACCTTCAGGATGGTCAGGTCATTTCCCACAAGGGGATCGATGTGTCAGAGCATCAGGGCAATATTGACTGGAATCTGGTGGCCCAGGATGGCGTGGAGTTTGCTTTTATCAGGGTGGCATATCGAGGGTACGAGACAGGGAGGCTGGTGGAGGATACCTATTTTGATGCCAATGTGCAGGGAGCGCAGGCGGCAGGAATCAAGGTGGGGGCCTATATATACAGCCAGGCTATCACGGAGGAGGAGATACTGGAGGAGGCGAATCTGGTACTGCAAAAGATTGCTCCTTACCATATGGAATGTCCCATTGTATTTGATGTGGAAAAGGTTGCCGGTGCAAATGGCCGGATGAACGCTCTTTCCATAGAGGACCGCACCAGATTTGCCAAGCTTTTCTGTGAGACCGTGGAGAATGCGGGATACAAGCCAATGCTTTACTTTAATACAGAGATGGGTATCATGATGCTGGGGCTGGAAGCTTTGGAGGGATATGACAAATGGTTTGCAGCGTACAGAGAGGACTTCTATTACCCTTACGCCTACAAGGCATGGCGGACGGTGCGGTAAAGGGATAAAACCGTAGGCAAGTGGATTTAGA